>WQRI01000103.1 GCA_009786825.1 Bacillota bacterium | reverse complement strand
CGTTTATATCTACAGACACACTATCGTATTTTGCCGGCGTCATCTGACTTGCTAAAAAGCGCTCGTATATAAGTTTGTAAAGTTTGTATAAGTCGGCAGACACTTTGCCTTTAATTGCTTGCGGGTTGATGTTAACTGTTATTGGTCTGATAGCCTCGTGAGCGTCTTGTGTATTTTTTTTGCCCTTATAAAAGTTTGGGGTGGGCGGCGCGTACTCTGCGCCATATCTAGTTTTTATATAGTCTAGTGCCTCGCGCTGAGAGTCGGGTGAGACCCTTACAGAGTCTGTTCTCATATAGGTTATAAGCGCTTGCGGCGTGCCTTCTAACTCTACCCCCTCGTAAAGCGACTGTGCAGCACGCATAGTTCTGCTTGCCGCAAAACCCAACTTGTTAGATGCATCTTGCTGAAGCGTACTTGTTATAAAGGGTGGCGGCGGGTTAGATGTTGTTACAGACTTTTTTACGTTTGTAACGGCATACTCTGCACTTTTTAAGTCTGCAAGCACGGCGTCCATCTCGCCCTTATTAGCGGGCTTTATTTTTTCTGCCTTGCCGCTAGTGTTAAGTTTAGAATGTAGATAAGCACTAAACTTTATGGTCTCTTCTTTAGTGCCTGCCACTCTGTTTAAAATTGCGGATAGTGTCCAATATTCTACAGGTATAAAGCCTTGTATCTCACGCTCGCGCTCTACAATTAATTTAAGTGCAACAGACTGTACACGACCCGCGCTAAGTTTAGAAGCAACCTTAGACCATAATACAGGGCTTAACTCGTAGCCTACCAACTTGTCCATAACAGCCCTTGCTTGTTGTGAATTAACCAAATTCATATTTATAGGCGCTGGGTTTTCTAGTGCATATAACACCGCCTTTTTAGAGATTTCGTTAAATATAATGCGGCAGTCATCAGTTGGCTCTATATCTAAAAGCATAGATAAATGCCACGAGATAGCCTCGCCCTCTCTATCAGGGTCGGTTGCAAGATAAATTTTAGTCGCCTTTTTTGCTTTGCTTTTTAAGCGGTCTACAGTTTGTTGTTTGGCTTCATCTACAACATAATCTATATCATAGTCACCCTTTATGTTAATGCCCCATTTATAACCGCCAGAGCGTCTCTCAGACACGCCCATAATATGACCCATACAAGAGTCTACAATATAATTGCTTCCTAAATATTTCCCTAAGGTTCTTGCCTTTGCGGGAGATTCTACTATAACTAAGTTCATTTTTTTGTTTTAATTTATTTTTGTACTTGTCAGAGCAAAAATAAATCAGTATGCATCGGCTTCTCTAAAGCCAACATCTAAAACCTTCCTTTTAAATTATGTGATATATGTTTCCCATTTTTCGTTTTAGTATGCCCTTAATCTCTAGTAGCGTAATTGCCGAGTTAAGTTGAGATACGCTAAGTGACGTATGCTCTGCAATTTTATCTATGTGCATCTCGCCCTCGGCAGTTAAATAATCGAAAATAGATTTTTCGCTATCAGTAAGACTTTTAAAAACAGCCATTTGGGTTTGCGCCCTTACCGGATTTGAAAGATTTAAATGGTCTTTACTGCCTTTTTTGTTGTCTTTTTGGCTCGCACTAAAATTTGCGTTAGTTGTAGTATAATCAAGTTTTGCTAATATGTCAACTGTTTGAAGCACAATTGCTTGAGGAAATTGTTTAATTAAGTTATTTACACCCTCGTAAGACTTTAAAAAAATGCTTCCCGGCAGCGCAAAAACTTCCCTGCCTTGCTCTATCGCCATATGGGTTGTTATAAGCGCACCGCTTCTTTTTGGCGCTTCTGTTATTAAAACGCCCTCAGACAGCCCGCTTACAATTCTGTTTCTAGCCGGAAAAGTATGCTTTGCGGGGGCGGTGTCTGGCGGATATTCAGACATTAGTAAGCCACTATCCGCAATGCGCTTTGCTAAATTTTTGTTTTGATAAGGGTATATGTTTGCTAGCCCGCTTCCTAAAACCGCTATCGTTTTGCCACCTGCGCGAAGCGCTTCGTCGTGGGCTATCGTGTCTATCCCAAGCGCTAGCCCGCTTACAATTGTAATGCCAAACTCTACAAGTTCTTTCGTAAACTTTTTGGTTAACTCTTTACCATAACTTGTGCAAAGCCTTGTGCCTACAACCGCCACGCACTTAGTGTCTAACAGCGTAATATCACCCTTATAATATAATAGTTTTGGCGCGCCGTCTATATTGCGTAGCCGAGCGGGATACTGCGCGCATTCTATTGTAAGTATGCTTATTTGTGCGCGCTGTAAGTTTTTTATGTAACTATCTAAGTGTGGCTCGCACTCGCACAGCCTTTTGTATGCTTCTGGCTTTGCCAAATTTTCTATTATGGCTTTTTGCGACTTGAGGCTGTCTAATATTTTTTCTGCACTATTAAAATGTAAAAGTAGCCGCTCTTGTGCTTTAGTTGTAAGTTCTGCGTAAGAAAATAATAGATACGCTTTTTGTGACTTTGTTAAATTCATATATACTTTTTAAGTGACCCACTTACTATCCTAGCCAAACAATTGTAGCGCTTGTTAAGTTTGCCCACGCGCTGTTCCAGTTTTGGTAAGCCTCAG
>WQRI01000102.1 GCA_009786825.1 Bacillota bacterium | reverse complement strand
ATAAATCTTTAAGTCTACGGCGCACAACCATTGTAAGTATATCCCAAAACACCGCTATAATAAAAGTAACAATCAAAATTACAACACCCACAAGCGCTATTAAACTTTGGTCTTCCCCCACAACTATAATAGAGAAAATTATAAACGCCGCGTTGATAATTCTCATACCATACTTGGTATATTTATAAATGCGGTTGGTAATTCTGCGCATACGTAAAGACGGATTATTTCTGTTTAACACAAATATTTTTATGCCAAAAAATATTATATACGCAAAAGCAACCCCAAGCATAGCCCAGTTAAGCCACACTTGCCCAACTTCAAAAATAAGCAACATCGTTACGTAAGATATATAAACCAAAGCCATTAAAACAGACGACACATCAGCAACTGTTGCAAACAGCCGCCTTGCCCTTTTGGTTTCTATTCTTAAAGTCTCGTTTGTGTTGGCAATTTTTACACTCTCGTTCATAGCGGCTATACTAGCGTTTGTGTCTAATTTTGTGTTGGCTGAAGCAACTTCTGTAGCAATGACCATATCAACTTCTGTGTCGCTTATATTCACGCCCATATCCACACTTGTAGCAACACCCGTGTCTGAGTTCGCCTTGTCTGCCCTGATAGTTTTGTTTTTGCCCTTATCTTTTCTCATACTATTTTTCCTATAACATTTTCTACAACAATTTATATTTCTTTACTAAATTATTCTACTGCTAAACAAAAAGTTAACCCTACATATAATGATACCACATTTTGCTAAAAATTACAACTTTTAAAAACTATTTTTTTGCTAGCACAATTTTTACGATAAGCCTTGCATAATTTTGCATAATGTTGTATAATAATTATATGTGTTAGATTGGGCAAGCCCCAAAATACTATTCTTTCATATAAAATACTAATTTAGACTAATTTAGACTATTTACAAAATTAGTATTAGGAGAACATTCTGATGGCAGAAATCTTCACGAAGTACCGCGAACAACTAAAAGGTACAAAAACCGAACAAAACCTGCACGAAGCATTTGCAGGGCAATCTATGGCAAGAAACAAATATTGGTATTTTGCTAGCGTAGCAAAAAAAGAAGGCTACGAACAAATCGCAGAAATTTTTACTAAAACTGCAGAAAACGAAAAAGAACACGCTAAGATGTGGTTCAAGTTTTTAGGCGGAATCGGCAACACGCTAGAAAACCTAAAGGCTGCCGCAAAGGGCGAAAACTACGAGTGGACAGATATGTACGCACGTATGGAAAAAGAAGCAAGGGCAGATGGCTTCGAAGAAATTGCTAATCTGTTCAAACAAGTTGGCGCAATAGAAAAAGCACACGAAGAGCGCTATCTAGAACTTATAAAGCAAGTAGAAAAAGGCACGGTGTTTCAGCGCACAAAAGAAGTTATTTGGGAATGCAGAAATTGCCACCACCTACAAAAAGGCAAAGAACCACCAGCACTATGCCCAACCTGCTTCCACCCAAAAGCCTACTTCGAAGTACAAAACACCCATTGGAAAAACTAGCAACAAAAAAGGTTTTTCGGAAATTCCGAAAAACCTTTTTTGGTTAGTGTAAAATGTAAAGTGTAGAGTGTAAAGTGTTTACACACATTTAATGCCCTTACGTTTGAACAGTTAGAAATTAGTTATCTAAGCCCCACTCGCTTGCTTCGTTCTTTCTGCGCGCTCTTATCTTGCTTTGCGCGATGTAGCCTGCTGTGCCGGCTGCGCCTACGCCTGCTACTGAAAGTGTGCCGATTATTATGTTACGTGCTAGGTTAGAGCCGTTTTCGCTTTGCGCTGGTATGTACCATACTGCGAATAGTAAGATTGTATCTGCGCCGTACTCTAAATCTAGTAGATGCAACGGCAACAATAATTGTTCGGTTTCTTCGCAAGTTTGTAGAACTTCACCACCTCTAGATAAACTCCAGCCTAAGAATATTGCGCCGCTTATGTTTAGTTGTAGCGTTGGAAGTGTGAAGTTTTGTGCGTACTCTAGGCTCATATCTCTGTGTTCCATTCGTGCTGTGCCGAAGTAATGCTCGCATACTAGTATAACTCTGATATCGCCCTCGGCTATGCTTGGCAGGTCTAGTATGCCGTCTTGTATGTTGCAACTTGCTGTGCCACGCGTTACGTAGATTACAAACTCGGCATAAATGCTAGGGTCTATTGTAGACACCGCGCGTATTACTGCTCTGCCCACGCCGTACGGCAGAAGCGATATAAACCCGCCTAGGTCTGTCGCAACAGCGCTCTCACCATTCTCGCCCTCTAAAATCTCGCCGCCGCTCATTCTCACAACGCGCTCATCAGACGTAGTCCACACAAACTGCCCGCTCACATTACCACTAGCGGTAGCACCCAAGCTAAGCGTAAGCACCTGCCTCTGCGCCAACTCTGGTAGGCTGTAAACCCCATCTGCATACACTAGCGGTATAAGCATAGCAGTCTGCTCGCGTACAACACCATCGCCCAAAATCTCTACGCTATCCAGCCTTGCTTGCTCTACAATTATTGTGAACACTCCGTAAAAACCGCTCACCTCGTGGGTCGCCGTAATCACCGCAACACCAGCCTCAAGCGCCCTTAGCATTACAAAATTGCCAACATAACTACCCAAAAACTCTAGCACGCTACCACCACAACTGCTTGTCCA
>WQRI01000101.1 GCA_009786825.1 Bacillota bacterium | reverse complement strand
CAGCACTACAAAACCACAACACCGCAATTTTACAAGACTAAACACAACCACTACAAAACTACAACACAGCACTACAAATATAGGGTACTACAGCACCCTATATTTTTGCGTTAACTATAATTCTGTTTTATTTTCTGCTTTTAAGTAACTAGAATTGCCCCAAGCGAAAACAACCCCATTAAACCCTAGCGGCTTGCTGGCGGGCGTCTGTTAGAGTTGGCTCTGTTGGCAATATGCTAACTATTGCGTGCTTGTAAACCATAACTTGCTCTTTAGCAGAAATGTCTACTACTATTGTTTGGTTGTCAAACCCTCTTACTGTTCCCTTAATTTCTTTGCCTTGAAGTAAGGCAATCCTAACAGGAATTTTGTCTCTCCTTACAGTGTTCAACACTATTTCTTGAAATGCTGTTGACATAATAAAATCTCCTTTGTAAATTTAACTTATACTATTTTGCTTTTATTTGCTTATTTTATCTTTTTTTATTTTATCTGTTTTATATACTCATACATCTGCTTTGCAATATCTTCTGCTGTTAAATTTTCTGCATCTATTGCTACAGCGCCTTTTAAAGAGTTTCTAAAAAAAGTAAGTTGCTTTTTAGCATAATTTCTAGTACGCTGTTTTATAAGGTCTATCGTTTGTTGTAGGCTTATAGTCTCTTGCAAACCAATACCGCCACTCTCTAAGTTAACCGCTTGCTCTGGCTTTGTGGTAACGTGCGCCTTTTTTTCTAACCCCAACCCACCTTGCTGTGCAGTCAAATACTCGATAACCTCTTTATAACCTATTGCTCTCATCGCTTGGCTATTTATATTATAACCTATTTCTAATAAATTTGCAACTTCTTTCAACAAACATTTTTGAAAACATTTTTGCGCACCATTTTGCACACTGCCACTAAACATCAAATCTACCCTTTCATTAATGCGCGTATAAAGTGTTTCTCTGGGCAACTCTAAAACAAAAGTTATGTGCTTAAATTCTGGCTGTTGGTTTGCGCCGTAAGGCAACTCACTTTTTTTAAGGTGTGACGCGTAGTAAATCTCAAGCGCACGTATAACCCTTGTTGTGTCGTTTGGGTGAATGCTATCTGCCGACTTTTTATCAACCTTTGCAAGTTTGCCGTGCAAATACCCCGCCGCCAACTCTTGTGCTTTGTCTTTGCCCCACTCAGTTTCGTACTCAGCCACCTTATCTTGCAAAATGCATAGATATCTGTCTCTCATAGTACTATTCTTTATAGCAAACTGGCTACTTGTTGGGTATAGCAAACTAGACAAATAAAACGTAGTGCCACCAACAACAATTGCTACCTTGCCCCGCTTTTTTATGCAAGCAATTTTATCCATCGCAAGTTTTTTAAACTGCATACTAGAAAACTCTGTAGGCTTACCAAACTCGTCTCTCGCCCCCAGTATATCTATAAGGTGATGCACCACCCCACTTTCTGTCTCAGCCAGCACGAAGTTATCAGCCCCCAAATCTTTCAAGGGCAACTTCCTTAGTTTAACCTTAGCAGTACCAATATCAAGCCCTTTATAAATCTGCATAGAGTCTGCCGATATTATCTCGCCCCCAACAAGCCTAGCCAACGTGATTGCAGCAGCCGACTTCCCACTAGCAGTAGGTCCGGTAATAACTATAACTTTGTCGTTTTCAATCTTTCGCATATTTCCTTAACTACCATTATACCACATTTAAAATTTATCTGCAAGCAAAAAACAAAAGAGTCGCGCGTGGGCGCGACTCTTTCAATTAGTTTGTAAAATTTTATCCACAATAAGTTTTGTGGTTATCTGTTACGTACTCGTGGCATTGTACTCAAATTCGGTTACATAAAAACCCGTGGTTTATGTTACTGTAATAGTTAGGGTTATGTAAAGTGTTGGTACTGCTACGCTTGTAAGGGTTATTGTAGTTGTGCCTGCTGCTAGTGCTACAAACTCAAATTGACCACCCCAACTCCTATCAAGTTCTATAATGCTTTCGTTTGCGATTGTTACAGTTGCCGTATTCCAACTGTGGTGATATGGTCCGTCCCAATCTATTTGGACACCTCCCTCAAGCCAACGACCAACAGTTAAAGCAATGTTGTTACCATCTCTTGTACCGCTCCAAACCTGAAAGTCTATACCTTGTGCGTTATCCGCGTTAAATGCAATAAACTGTGCGATATTAGCCGGCGCTGGTACTGCTGGGCTACCACCCCAAGTAATTGTATATCTCTGAGTCCTAGTGTGTGCTTCGCCATCGCTTGCATCTGTGCTTTCTGAAGATGCGTAAACAAGCCTGCCGTCGTTGTCGAATATACAAACCAACGTATTAGAACCATATGTGTCTTCATTTTCAAAAACAAGCCTTGTTCCGTTTGCATAACTTCTTGCTGTTACATCGTCAATTACATCTGCAATACCATCCAACAAAGATAGAAAAATATTTTGTATATTTTCAGTAAAAGACCCTATAACAACAAATCTTTCGTTAACTGTTCCACCTACATTTGTATTAAGGTGAGAATAGTAAACACCATTATAATAATAGCCTCTGTCTCTAGCAAAAAGAGTTGTGCCGATTACTGTAAATTCGTGTTCAAATCTGTAAAAGCCATTTGTGCTGTTACTTACCACTTCTATTGTGGATGCGATGTGTTCATCTGATTCTGTGCCGAAAATTCTAAAAGCGCCTAGTTGTGATAGTGTGCTGTCCATAATTTTATCTAGAAAATTTTCCACTAGGTCTTCCGTTTGCTGAGTTGTTAGTGTTGCGCCCGGCGTGCCTAAGTTAATAGAGCCATCTGGGTTAATCGGGCTGGCATCTGTGCCGTTACCATTTCCGTTGCCGTTACAGGCTACTAGTGCAAAAACCATAGATAAAGCAATTGCACTAATTACTAAAAGTTTAAAAAACTTTTTTCTCATTGTGTTCTC
>WQRI01000100.1 GCA_009786825.1 Bacillota bacterium | reverse complement strand
GTATTCTTTAGCAAGTTCGTTAAGCCCTTTTGCATCTGTGTTTAAAAGGCTTGCCGTTTGGTCTATAAAAGCGCCCGTCCCGCCCGCGCAAATGCCGTTCATACGTTGCTCTAAGCCGGGCTTGAAATATGTAATTTTGGCGTCTTCCCCGCCTAGTTCTATCGCGACGTCGGTTGTTGGAATGTAGTGCTTTATTGCCTCTACGCCCGCTACAACTTCCTGTATAAATGGAATGCCAAGCCACTTAGATACAGCAAGCCCGCCGCTGCCCGTTGCGGATATTGTAAAGTCTTTATAATTTTTTAAAACATCACCCAAAACTTTAGAAATAGTTTGCTTGATGTCTGAATAATGGCGCTCGTAACTAGAGCATAACAAATTGTTATCAGCGTCTAACACAGCGGTTTTAACTGTAGTAGAGCCAACATCTAAACCGATTTTATATGCGTTCGTTTTCATAATAAACCCTTTTTTGAGTGTAAAGTGTAAAATGTAAAATGGTTTTAAATTGTAGAGTGTAAAGTGTAAAATGTAAAGTGGTTTCGCCGCTAGCGCTGGCAAAGTCTGTTTTTTGCAAATTCTGTGTAAATACAAATTGCGACTGTTCAAAAGTTTTTGTATTAATGAGTGTAGGCACTTTACACTCTACACTTTACACTTTACACTAGATTATATTAAATATCTTAGCTTTAGCGTAAATTACTTGCGCTGTTTCTTCTATTGATAGGTCTGTTGTGTCTAACTCGAAAGCGTCGTCTGCTTTTTTAAGCGGGGCGTGCTTTCTTGTGCTGTCGTTATTGTCTCTTGTTGCTATTTGCTGTTTAACTTCTTCTAAGGTTGTGTCTATACCGCGCTCTATAAATTCGTTATAGCGCCTTATTGCCCTTACTTCTAAACTTGCAGTTAAAAATATTTTTAACTTAGCGTCCGGCAGTACTACTGTGCCTATGTCTCTGCCATCTAGTATAATGTCAGAGTTTAGCGCTATGCTTTGCTGAAGCGCAACCAAAAAGTCTCTTACGCTTTTGTAAGCACTTATGTTAGAGGCTAGGGTTGCTAACTCCGGCGTCCGTAATTTGTCTGTAACTTCCTCGCCGTTAAGCAACACGCGCTGTCTTGCAGAAAGCCCCGCTTGTAAAAAAACTTGTAAGTCTACACGCTTTAAAAATACTAAAAGCCTTGCTTCAACATTTTTTTGGTTTAAGCAAAACTCTTTATCGCGAAGGGCAAGCGCAACCGCCCTATACATAGCGCCCGTATCCAAGTAAGGTATGTTAAGCATACCCGCCAAATAATTTGCAATTGTAGATTTTCCCGCACTAGATGGTCCGTCTATAGCAATGTGAATGTGTTCTCCCATTTTATCTTTTCAAGTGACTGACCAAGTGTCTAGCCACAAAACCTCCGAAAAATTTATTTATCTGTAAGTGTTTAAATATCACTTCTTAGTTTTTTAGCACCCTTTAAGTAGATGTGTTTTATATCGCCTTGCGTTAGTTTATTGTTGTTTACTAGCACTAACACCCTTATGCAAAATGGCAAGTCGTTATCTATTTTTGCCTCGTTTGTTGTAAAGTACGCAATGCTGGCAAGCCCCATTTCCTCGCGTATAAACTTAGCGGGCGACGCCTTTGTAATGTCTGCGGTTACAGAAAACTGCATACTGATAATGTCTGCGGTTTGTATGCTGTTTGCGTTTACAATCTCTGCTACCAACTCTACCGCATTTTGTTTTATACTCTCAATTGTATTGCCATCTATCGTGATAGCACCCCTTATAGCAACCATAATTTCAAATTTTGAATGATAAATTTTAAATGTTAAATGGCTTTATTCAATTAATGCATATACATCTTAACAGTCGTAGTTTTCACCTTTATACAATTAAGCATTGAACAAGGGCGTTTTCAACTTGCCGGCGGTGAATAATTTAACATTTAAAACTTAAAATTTAACATTTAATGCGTAGCATTAACGCCTGCGCTTACTCCTGTAGAAAATGCTATTTGCAAGTTGTAGCCACCTGTAAGTGCATCTACATCTAGCACTTCGCCCGCAAAATAAAGCCCTTTAACCAATTTGCTTTGCATAGTCTTTGGGCAAACTTCTTTTACGCACACCCCGCCAGATGTTACAACCGCGCGCTCTAGTTTATATAACGCTTTTACATTAAGCGGAAAGTTTTTAAGTAAGTTGGCTAGGGCTTGTCGTTCTGCCTTTGTTACGGCATTTATTTGCTTGTTTGGGTCAATTTCGGACAACTCTACCACACATAGTACTATGCTTTTTGGCAAAAGGTGGTATAAAGCGTTCTTAAATTGCTTGTTATTAAACTTTGCAAAGTCGGAAAGTAGCCGTGTGTCTAATTCACCCAAACTTAAAGCGGGCTTTAAATCTATACTCAGCACTAGTGTGCTTAAGTCTAATTTGTTTATATGGCTAGATAGTGTTAGCGCTAGCGGTCCGCTAATCCCCTCATTAGTAAATAAAACTTCGCCCCGCTGTTTAAATATGGTTTTAGAGGCAGTTTTATCTACTTGTGCTTGCACGCACACAAGTTCTACATTTTTCAGCGTAAGCCCCTCAAGCCCTTTAACAAACGTGTCTTTTAATATTATTGGCACTAGCGCCGCTTTCGGCTCTATAATCGTATGCCCGAAACTCTCTGCAAACTTAAACCCGTCGCCAGTAGAGCCAGTCGCGCTGTAAGATTTTCCACCAGTCGCAATAATAAGTTTGTCTGCAATTATATTATCTATTTTAAATTGTTTACAACTTGCTTTTTCACAGCCTACTTTTTGGCAATCTACCTTTTCAGTTGCAATACTATCTACTAACTCTATTTGCTTTACCGCTTTAGCAAAATGCAACTCTACACCCAACTCTTTAAGTTTGCTATCAAGCGCCTTTATAATATCAGACGACTTATCAGAGACAGGAAACACACGATTTCCACGCTCTGTTTTAAGCGGTACGCCTAACTCATTTTCAAAAAACGCAATCGTATCCAGCGCCGAAAAATTATTAAGTGCAGAATACAAAAACTTTGGGTTTGTAACTATATTGTTTAGGTGGTTTTGTATACTGCCCGCGTTTGTTAAATTACATCTACCCTTGCCCGTGATGTATAACTTCTTACCAACTTTTTCGTTACTTTCAATTACTATAACTCTTGCAAGTGGGTTGTGCCTTTTAGCAAAAATTGCCGCCATACTGCCGGCTGCCCCTGCCCCTATAATTATTATAGTTTTTTGGGCAATCGTTTTTTGCGCTATTGTTTTATTATGCATATTTACAAGCTTATAACTTTTTTAAATACTCTATCTCGCCGTGTGTTAAAAACCTAGAGTGTCCCCTTGTTAGACTACCTAGTTTAAGTTGCCCTATTTGTATGCGCTTTAGATAAACTACTTTTTTACCAACCTCTTCAAACATTCGCTTAACTTGTCTGTTTTTGCCTTCTGTTATGGTTATTTGCACGCGTGAGACACCATCTCTAAATTCTAATAACTTCACTTTTGCAGGCTTGGTTTTTACGCCGTCTAGCGCTACACCCTTTCTAAGCGTAGCAAGTTGGCTCTCAACTA
>WQRI01000099.1 GCA_009786825.1 Bacillota bacterium | reverse complement strand
AAACCTTATGAACATTCTGTTAATGTGTATACCTATATTTTATCAAAAAAAAAAAAAGTCAAGCATATGAACAAACTTTTAACAAATATTAACAACAAACTTTTGTGTATTAAATTAAACACAATTATTTTTGTTAAAATTAATAAAGCCTTGCTTTTTGAAAGCACTGTTGCTATATCAAAAAGAAGGCTTTAAAAGTTGTTCTATATTATTTTACCCGCTTGGGTTTGTTACTTCTTGCCCGCGCCAGCGGGTGTAACACTTGTTAATTGTTACTTGTTATCTGTTACTTGAATTTTCGCTTCGCTAGACCCTATTATTTAACATTGTCTATGCGTATTGTCTTATTATTTCTTGCCACGTTAGTCCGCGCTGTGCCATATCCATACCGCATTTGTAGTTATGTGGGGTTGTGTCGCAGCAGTCTGAGTGGCAGGTGCTTCTTTGGTCTGCCCCTGAGTTTGCGTTTGACTTTGAGCCTAGGTTTGAGTTTGTGCTTTGGTTGATTAAGCCTTTATTTTGGCTTTGGTTTGTGGCTGAGTTTTGGTTGCTTAGGCTTTGGTTGTCTGAGTTTGCATCTGTGATTTTTCTTTGAAGGGCTTTGCAATGTCTGCCTTCTAGTACGATGTAGCCGTTTCTGCCGCCCTTTGCGTATGCTTTTGTAATCTCGCCCGCTGGGATATGCTCATTAAGTAGCATCACCAAATGCTCTGCGCCGATAACTCTGTTGCCAAGTTTTATGCTCTCGGTTACGCCGTTCATATTGCGGCGGTGTATGCGCGTGTTGCCTAACAGCCTTTTGTTAATCTGCACATCGCTAAGTTCGGCTAGCACTACGCGCTTTGGTACTTGAGCGCGCCACGTGTTGCCCCTATGCTTAAGCGTTGCGTACGGAAGCGTGCGCTCTGCAAACTCTAGCCCCCTGTTAAAAACGCCCTTCATTCCTTCCACAAAGCCTTTGTCGTCTCTAGTTGGCGCGACACTTATATCTATATCGCCGTAAAATTTAGTTTTAGCGTCCGCCCCCATATCTTTTCGCTTTACAATAACTATATCTCTTGTAGCATCTGCCGCGCTTAGAATTTTGTCGTTTGCAAGGCGTGGCTCGTACCCGCCCAGACTATTTGTGTGGATATCTGCGCCCGCCTTATCGGCTTTGTCGTTTGCTATAAAGTCTTTAACTCTTGTTCTGATAATAACTGCTTTGGCTTTTAAGTATTCGTTATGAGCCTCGTTTGGATAATTGCCCGCCACAACGTTTGCCACAAAGCGCTCTAGTTTCACGTTGTAGGTTCTGTCTGTTTTAAAATTGTAAACGCTTATAACATATGGGTGAGCCTGCATCTCGAACTTAGCCGGCAACATATGCTTGATTTTACCTATTGGCAAAAACTCTAACTCTTTTTTACGACCATCTTGGTTTTTATGCTCTGCGCCTTTGTATGCGCCCCTATACGCGCCCTTATACGCGCCTTGAGCGCTTACATTGCTGTCTAGCATTTGCCCGCTATCTAGTCTGTAGCCTGCTTTGCTTCCCATATTGTTATACATATGGTAATTCCCCATATGATAGTTGTGGTAGTAGTCTCTGCCGTAGTAGTGCGGGGCGTAGCCCCTATTGTAGTGCGCTTGCATTCTGTCTGTGCCTATTCTAACCCCCGGCATTCTGCCTTCTACATTGCCGATATAGCCGATTTGTCTGCTGTGCTTTCTCTTTTGGTTTGTGTGGTTAGCGCTATGGTTTGTATGGTTTGCCCCGTGGCTAGCACTATTGCCCGCATCGCCCATATCACCGCGCCTAATTTGCACTCTGTGTTCATCTACGTTGTTATTGTTATCAAACGGGTTATACTCATCTGCTCTGCTACAGCCCGATGCGCTTATAACACTTGCGATAATTAAAAGCATAACTAAAAACCCTTTTAATGTTACACTTAAAGATTGACTGAAAAAATTGCGTTTTCTTTCCATATAAAAAAACTCTCCTTTTATACTAATTTGCTTTTAAGTTGTCCACAGATTTCGGATAGATTTTTGAGGGTAAAGTTGACTGATGAGGCTTAAGGCGTACTAAATGTACGCTAACAAGCCGAAGAAGGCAACCTTTACACCAAAAAGATGACGAAAGATGTGACAATCTTAAAACAAATTAGTATTAATAGTATTATTGGTGTTAGTATTAGGAGAGTTGTTTTAAATTATGCACCTAAGCCTGTAAAAACTCTTAGTTGGCTTAACTGTCTATAGTGGCTGAAAGGGTTCGCCTATAGCACTTTCTTTACTCAGCTGAGATTGTTCGCTAAACTTCTTTACTCAGCAAAACACTTGCGCTTGCGGCAATCCCCTCGCCTTTGCCAACAAAGCCTAGCCCTTCGTGAGTTGTTGCGGATATAGCCACCGCGCTTACATCAATTTGTAAGGCTTTGCTAATGTTTGCTCTCATCGCATCTATATGCGGTAGCATTTTGGGTTTTTCTGCGTGAATAATGCACGAGATATTTACAACGCTATATTTTTCTGCTTGCAAAATTTTTGCCACTTCGCCCAGCAGTTTTATAGAATCTGCCCCTTTATACTTCGCGTCTGTGTCGGGGAAGTGAAAGCCAATGTCCTTACTGCCGGCTGCCGACAAAAGCGCGTCCATAACAGAATGCACCAACACATCTGCATCAGAATGCCCGCAAAGCCCCATCTCAAACGGGATATCCACCCCGCCTATAATAAGTTTTCTGCCCTTAACCAGTTTATGAACATCGTAGCCTATGCCAGTTTTTAGCGTTGAGCGATGAGCGATGAGCGATGAGTTATTAGAATTTGATAAATTTTTTGTGGCATTGTTGTTAGTCATTAAATCTTCCTTTGTTGTTATTTTTATGTTTTTGTAACAGCCCTTAACCAAGTTAACTTTTTTAAACTTCGCCTCGTAAACTTGAGCGTCGTCGTATATAGATTTTATTTGTATATTTGTTGCCCCTATACTTGCTGTCTCTATACTTGCTTTACTTGCAACCCCACTATCTGCCCCGCCCAAATTTGCCAGCGCACCGCCAAAAATACACTCATACGCAGATAATATTTGTTGCAAGTTAAACGCTTGCGGGGTTTGCATAGCGTATAGCCGGCTTCTATCAAGCGCCTTTGTTTGACTCTCAGCCACTTCCCTTATCGTGTCTGTAACCGCTACGCTTGCCACGGCGCTTCCGCCCTTTATCGCCCCATCTATACACCTTTTTATTATATCTAAACTAACAAATGGTCTTGCCCCATCGTGAATCAGCACAATGTCGCTACTACATATATCGGCTTTGTCGCCCGCATACAGCGCCTTTAAGTGCGCTAAAGCCTTATAGCAAGTCTCTGCCCTTTCACGACCGCCCTCAATTACGTGCAACGCAAGCGGCGCGTCTTCCCTATACAAACCTTTTAAATGCGCAATGTGGCTTGCCGTGTCGCTATCCGTAGCAACAACTATATAGCCTAAATTTTCTATTTGCAAAAACGGCAAAATTGCGTGCAAAATTATAGGCTTATCATCTAATATGTGCGTTAGTTTGTTAAACCCCATTCGCCTAGACTTACCCGCCGCAACTATAATGACATTTACCTTGGCACTAACCTTTGCATTAACC
>WQRI01000098.1 GCA_009786825.1 Bacillota bacterium | reverse complement strand
TAATATACTTATCCACAAAGCCTATCGGTCTGTAGGCTAGTTTGGTTTTTCTTATGCCCTCAATCCCTAGGTCTTCTTGTCTGTTTACTAACTTGCAATTTGCAAACTTATCTTTCACAAAAAAATTGTTTATAGCCGCGTAAATGCCCTCGTAATTTTTGTCTGCCTTTTCAAACACAACATTACCAATGTTATTAAACGTGATGTAGCCCAAAGTCCACGCAACAATTTTGTAGTCCCGTGTCTCACTATCCCTAATTTCTATAACGCTTGATAACAGCCCCAACTCTTTACAATATTCTAAAGCCTTTGCTATTGCTTTACGCTCTATAACACTATCTAAATAACTTGCATTCTCTTGACCCTTTTGCCACTCATCTACTAACTTCATAACGCTATCAAAATCGCGCGCCTCATAATCTCTAAACCTATAATCGTACCCCGCCTTTAAAAACCTATTTAAATGGTTGCGCTTGCCGTGCAATTTCTTACCCGCAAGCGTAATTAACGAATTCGGCTCGTACAAATATTCAGAAAAATTCCTATCGTGTATAACTTCAAACTTATCAGCGCACTCGCCCAGCATATTTATCATTTCTTTAGTAACACCCGCAATTTTAAAGCGCACATTCTCACGCTTACACCACTCAAGCAAATTATTAACCGCCAAACAAAAACAACTCTTGCGCTTAGTTAAAGGGGGCAGAAAAAACTGCCTCCCTTTAAACTTAGCAAGTAAATAAATAATATCGCCATTCACACTACATTTTATAGTGCCGTCCGTTGCCCAAACAAAAATGTTTTCAAACAACAACTCGTTGCCCTTATACTCTGAATGCATAAGCCCCCCGTCCCTTAAAAACGAGTTGAACAACTCTCTATCTGATAGTGTAATATCTCTAAAAAGCATACTTTCGTTTTAAACAAAAACATAAATCTTGCACGCGAAGCGGGTGCAACAATTTAACATTTAAAATTTTAACATTAAAAAAGTGCTGCAACTTGCTCGTAACTTAACTTCTCGCCGTTTTTATAAACGCGCATATTCCCGCCAGAAACTTCATCTATAACAACAAACTTGCCCTTTGCGTCTCTACCAAACTCAAACTTTATATCCCAAAGCTGAGCGCCCTTTTTAGCCAAATCTGCCTTAACAATTTGTGCCGACTTTCTTGTTAAGTCTGCCAACTGCTTAAATTCTTTAGCCGTAATTTTTTTAAGCGCCACTAAAATTTCTTCCGTAATTGGCGGGTCGTCCCTATCGTCGTCTTTAAGCGTTACTTCAAAAACCTCGGGCAAATCATCACCCTCCTCTACAAACGCGCCAAACCTTTTTGTAAAACTGCCAGTCGCCTTATACCTTATAACCCACTCTAAACCAAAACCAAAAACCTGACACGGCAAAACTTCCATTTCCACCTTGTCTAAATTTGCGCTAATAAAGTGCGTAGGAATTTTATTTTTGTTTAAAAGTTCGAAATAATATTTAGACACCTTTAAACAATTATACCCAACACCAGCCACTTCACCAACAACCTGATTACCGCCACTATCACGCTCGCCACTATCTGCCCAGCCCGTAACAGTATCCTTAAACCTTAATACATAGTTGCCATTTGCCAACTTATAAACATCTTTTGTTTTACCTTTGTAAAATATTTCCATAGATTCTCCTTTTGAAATTGTAAATTTTAAATGTTAAATGTTAAATTGCTTAACCGCTAGCGCGGGCAGTAATTATGCAATTCTTGAAAGTGCAAAATGCAGACTGCTCAAAAGCGAAAGCATAAAAAGCAAATAACCATTTAAAATTTAACATTAAACATTTAACATTAACTTCTTAGCCACGTGGTCTGCTACCATTTTTATTGTTTTCTCGCAAAACGGGCTTTTCATTCCCGCTTCTTTAACAAGTTCTAGATACGTTTTTGTTCCGCCCTTGCTACAAAATTCTACATAAGTCTGCCACGCTTTTTTGCTATCCTTTTCTTGTAGCATATCAAACTGAAGCGCAATAATTTGTGCAAGCGTATAGTCTATGTAATAAAACGGCGAACTATAAATGTGCGCTTGATACTGCCACCTACCGCCACTCTCAAAGTGCGGAACACCCTCGTTAGAGAGATGCGGTCTGTACTTTGCTTCTAACTTAAGCCACTCTGCGTTTCGCTCACTCGGTGTCAGATTAGGCTTTTCGTATAAAATATGCTGAAATTCATCAACCGCAACACCATAAGGTATAAACCCAATAGCAGATGCCAAATGATAAAACTTATACCTATCCGCCTCCGCGCCAAAAAACCTATCCATATAATCGTAACACAAAAACTCCATAGCCATACTATGAACCTCTTGCGTCTCCATTGTGTTACGGCGTAGTGCGTGTGGGTTGCCCGCCTTGCCACTTAAATAAAACGCCATAGCGTGTCCAAACTCGTGCGTTAAAACATCTATATCCGCGCTGCTTCCATTAAAGTTAGCAAATATAAACGGCAAATTAAGCGCCGCAAGCCCATAAAAATATCCGCCCGGCATCTTACCAACCCTAGATAAAACATCGAAACTATCCCACTTTTTGAAAATCTCGTATAACTCTTTGGTGTCTGAAGACAAGTCGTTATACATAGTCTCTGCCGCCGCCAAAATTTGTTTTTCGTCACCTACAGGCTTTGGGGTTTGCTGTAAAAATATATCTGTGTCGTATATAAAGCGCTTGTCTATGCCCAACTCTTTGCCCGTTTTTTCGTAAAGTTTTGCAACAACCGGCACCAAATGCTTAACAACCGCCGCCCTAAACTTAGCAACATCTTTTTCTGTATAACTGTTTCTGTGCATACGCAAATATCCAAGTTGCACATAATTTTTTAAGCCAAGTTTTTTTGCTTGCGTATCCCTAAGTTTTGCTAACTGCTCGAATGTCTCGTCTAACTTCGGCGCTATAGTTTGCAAAAGCGCACCATACGCAGTATAAGCCTTGCGCCTAATATCCCTGTTGTCGTCCATAAAAAACTTTCTAAGTTTAGTTACCGGAATCTCACTCTCTAGCCCCGCTTCATCTACCCACATAACTTTAAGTTGGCTCATAAGCGTAGAATACTCGGTTGTTAACTCGTTAACCTTTTTCATCTCTTCTAAAATTTCTGGCGACATTGTTTTTAAGTTAATCTCAATATCAGCAAAAATTTTAGCCGGTAAAGCCTTACCGAACAACTTCTTTTTAGCCAAAATAATTTTAGAAATCTCTAGGCGCTTGTCCGACAATGTAGGCGACACACTATCCCAATACTGCATCTCTGCCGCGTAAAATTCGTCCGCCGTATTAAGCGTATACCTTATGTAACACAGCGCATAGCAAAAATCTAAAAGTTGCGTGTACGTGATATACTCATCGTAAACCTTTGCAATTTCTGCGCCCTTCGCCGCCTCAAAAGCCTTTAAAAATTCGGCTAACCGCGCCAGCACATCTTGCTGTTCCATTCTAGCATAAACAATGTCCGCCAATTTCGCATCACCCGCGATGCCCTCTAATGTAAAACCCATAATAATACTCCTTGTTTTTTGTGTTATATTCACTTCCCTTTATTATAACAAAGTCGGCTTCGCCGATTCCCTCGCTTGAGGCTCGGCTTTGTTGAATCTCAAATTCAACACTTAAACCCAAAAAACCTCTACTTAGATTATAACAAAAAAGGTTGCATAACGCAACCTTTTTTGATAAATTATGAATTGTTTTAATTTCCCCGCGGTAGCGGTGTAACACTTGTTAATTGTTACTTGTTACTTGATACCTGATAATTAGTCCATTCCCCACTCGTTTGCTTCGCTATTTCTGCGCGCTCTGATTTTGCTTTGGGCGATATAGCCTGCTGTGCCGGCTGCGCCTACGCCTGCTACTGATAGTGTGCCGATTATTATGTTGCGTGCTAG
>WQRI01000097.1 GCA_009786825.1 Bacillota bacterium | reverse complement strand
TTTGCAGTCCGCCCGCCACCCGTAAGCGTTACCGCGGTAGTTGTGTGGTGTGGGCTTCTGTAAGGGCGCTCTCTCACAATACCCGCGCTTTTATCTAATATGCCCGCAACGGAATGTATCTTTGTAACTTCCAGCGCCTCTTCAAAAGTAAGCGGCGGCAAAATAGATGGGAACGATTTTGCAAGTAAAGTCTTACCCGTGCCGGGCGGACCCAAAAGCATTACATTATGCCCGCCCGCAGCGGCAATCTCAAGCGCGCGCTTTGCACTAGTTTGCCCATATACATTTGCAAAATCTAGGTGAGTAGGCTTTAGGCTAGCGCTATCCCACACTCTTTTTTCTGCTGGAGCAATGTGTAAATCTAGGTTTAAAAAGTCGGTTAACTCGCGTAAGTTTTTTACGCCAAATACATTAGCGCCCTCTATGTAAGAGGCTTCCCGCACATTATTATAAGGCACTATAAAGTTTTTATATCCACTTTGCACGGCTGAGATTAACATCGGCAAAATACCTTTAATCTCTCTTAAACTGCCGTCTAACGACAATTCGCCAAGTATAACAAAGTTATCCGCGCTATGTTTTGGGATAACATCGCACGACTTTAATATGCCAACAGCAACCGCCGCGTCGTAAACAGAGCCAACTTTTTTTGTGTCTGCTGGCGCTAAATTTACAATTACGCGTAAAATCGGAAAGCCTAGCCCGCTGTTTTTAATGGCAGACTTAACCCTTTCTCTCGCTTCTTTAACGCTTGTATCGGCAAGCCCTACAATATCAAACACTGGTAGCCCTTGGCGCAAGTCTACTTCAACCTCAACTAAAAAACCCTCAAGCCCCTTCAAGCCATAACTCTTAATTTTAGATAGCATACTATTCCTTTTTTCTGACAAGTATATTTACTTATCGCCAGCCTCTGCTGTGTCGACTACTCCGGTTGAACATCACTATTCTCAACCTCAGCACCACTCACTTCTTGCTGTTCACTATCCACGCTCTCACCACTAACCACACTCTCACTACTAGCCAAAGTCTGTTCGCTGTTCTCTGCTCGCTGTTCGCTCTCTTGCTGTTCGCTCATATCCTGACCGCTGTCCGCTGTTCGCTGTTCGCTTTCAACATCACTCACCAACTCTAATATCTCTTGCTCTATGCTCTTTTTCTTTTCTTTCTTTGGCTTTTTCTCTTTTTTTGGCTTTGGCTGTTTTGCTACTCTCTCACGCTTTGCTTTACTATCCCCGCCAAACGCCGCCTTAAACCTTGTAAGCATTATATTCGCGTATGCATTAAAGGCTATAGGCTCGCCCTTTTCTTCTGACAGCACAACCCTTTTGCTAGTTAAAATAATACTTACCACAACGTAGGTAAAGTAAGCAAAAAGCAACAAGCCAATAAGGCTAAGCAACGCAAGCCCTAGAGAAAAGCCACTTGCAAAGGTTAAGTGGGACACCACGTCATCTAACAAAAAGCCCTGAGTATTATAAAAAAGCGTTAGGTTAATTGTTGCAACAAGCGTTAGCACAGCGCCCACAATTAAAATTCTGATATCCTTTGTAAGTATAAAAGACAACAGCAACAAAAGCATTAGTGGCGCAAAATTCTCTATAGTTTTAGCAACTGTAAAAAACAACATCACAAACAAAAGCATTGTAGATAATACTATTATGTTTGCTCTGTTTGGTCTGAACAAATAAGCCGCAACCGCAAAAACAAATATAAGCGTGTATAATACTGTGTCGAATGTTCTCATAAGTGTGGTTGTATCTGCGTGGTTATGCAAAAAGCCGTATATGCTTATGCTGTCTCTTGTTGCATCAAAGGGAAGTTCGGTTATTGCAGGCGCGTAAATATAGTTAAATATGAAAAATACCTGACCGTGTTCTTGCAAGTTATAAAAAGTAAACGGAAGTGATACAAGCATCATCAAAGCCAGCGCAAAGAATATAAGCGGTATAAACGCAAACACAAACGGGTGGTTTTTGTACGCCTTGCCAAAAAACAACTTAAACGCGCTTGTCCCTTTCATACAATTAGCAGCCGCCTCCCTAGCCTCTACCACGCTTTGCTGAATGCTTCTTATAAAAATAGCAACCAAAAAGCCCGCTATTATAGGCAAAAACCAAAGCGCTTCTACAGTTAAAAGCAACATCAACGTATACATTATAATCGCAAAAAAGTAATTCTTATCCAGTATAAACTTAAACATCAGCAAAATCAACAGCAAATAAATTGATGTAAAACTATAAACGGCAGTCGTGATAAGCAAAAAGAATGGGTTAAACAACACAAAAACCGCAAGCGTTAAAGCCGCGCCCTCGTTTAACTTACGCTTTGCAATTCCGTAAATAACAAACGCAATTCCTATTTCTGCAAAAAAGTTAGGCAACTTTAACAAAAGCATCATTGACTGAGAGTTAGCGCCAAACATATTAAACAAGTGCGCAATTCCGCCAAGCGCCGTTAACAGCAACATTGTAAGCGGCGCATATTGCGTGTTTGTGGTGTCTAACACAAGCCTACCGCCATCTTCTCTGTAAGATACATAAACGCTAGACATACCGCTTATCGTGCGGTCGTCCCCTATGTAAATCTCGCCTATAAGGCGCTGTGCTATCCCGTTTAAATCTCTAAACGCTTCCAAGTCAGAGTTTAAAAGCATAGCAAAAACTAAGCGTAACACAAACGCCAAAACAACAAAAAACGTAAGGTATGCCTCGTAAGCCATTTGCTTTGGCACGCCTTGCTCTCTGTAACTTTTCTGCTGTTTTATTGACGCAACCTCCAACTCGTAAAACTCTTTAAACTTCAAATAATTATAAAGTTTATACGAGCCAAAAACAACCGCCACCACAAACAGCAAAACCGCCATCAAAATAAAAATTGTAGAAAACATAATTCCAACAGACAGCCCAAAAAACTCAAACTGCCCCTTTCTCCTTTTATATTTATTAATTACTTTTTAATCACGTACTTTAGTGTATTTAGTTGCAACAAATGCTAAGATAACTAAAAATAAAAACCAAATCGAACCGACAATTTGAACAAGAATAAATGGTGTGAATTCAGCGACATCTAAGATAATTATGACTATCGTAATAAAAGATAACAATGTGAACACAAAGTTTATATAAAAGTAAACACCGCTTACAAATTTATAAAGTTGTATTCGGAATAAATCATACCATTTAAATTTGAATTTATCCTTTTTAAATTGTTTATCTTTTCTTACAAAGTCTTTATAGATTGCATAACCTGATACAAGATTAAGCGACAAAAAAAGTATTAATATAATTGTAATAAGTATTAAAGCATATCCTAGATTCATTGTTACCTCCCTAATCCTGTCATTAGCCAATAAGTAGCAACATTTGCTCCAAATTGATACGAGGCAGGTCTAAGTAGCATATTTATAAACTGGTCTTGATAGTGTCTTCTTAGTGTTGCATTAAAAGTTTGCATTCCTGTGTTAAAACCCTTTGTCCTAAAAGTATTTACTACTTGCCTTTCCATTTCTTATCTAAAACTCTACTTTGTCTGGATAAAAGTGTTTTACGATTTTAATAACTTTCTTGTCGCCCCATATTTCAAAACCTTTGAATTGCCTTTTAGGTGGTTTCTTATTTGGTTTCGTTTCAACTGGGAAAATGCTTTCAATTACAACATACCTATAAATCCCTGCTTGATGAACAAAAATCCTATTGATTTGGTCACGTGTCATTTCTAGTAAGATTTTTCTACCCTTTGCAATCTTTGCTATATCTTTAGATAATGTAACCTTCGTGAATATCATAGGCGATGATTTCATTAGATAGATAAGTAAAACCAAAAAGCCAGACAGTATCACAAAACCTATTGTAAAACCAAGTATTTGGCTTGCTAGACCTATTTCAAGCAAAGTTCCAGAAATGGCTTGATTAATAAAAATCACTATCATAACAACAAGCAAGCAAGCCGTTAAAATTGCTACTAAAACGAGAAATGCTCCCATACCCGCAAAGGGACTAAAAACATATT
>WQRI01000096.1 GCA_009786825.1 Bacillota bacterium | reverse complement strand
CACCATCTCCCCACTTTGTGAAATAGCCTAGATAGAATTCTGACCTATTTCCCGTGCCTGCCACTAAAAACGAGTTTGCTTGCGAGTATGCATAAAGGGTTAGCATTCTTAGCCGCGGCGGTATGTTTATCTCAACTTCTTGCGTAAGCGGCTCGCCAAACTGCTCGCCCAACTTTTTTCTAAGGCTTAGATATTCATCTGTTAGTGACACCACTATACTTTTTATACCTAGCGCGTTTGCTAGGGCTACGCCATCAATTTTATCTATCGCGTAGTTACGTTTTGCGCCACACGGCATAGCAATGCCAACAGTTGCAACGCCCGACAACTTTAAAAGTAGCCCCGCCAAGCAACTATCTTTGCCACCGCTGTTACCAAAAACAAAGCCCTTTGTGCCGCTTTCTTTAACAGCATTTTGAATAAGTTTAATTTTTTCTTTTATAATTTTTTCGATATTCATTTTTTAATGCCTCCTAATACACAAAAAATTTTTAAAATGGGCGCGGGGAAAAACTTTACAAACGTTTTTCCCCGCTAAAATTTATTTTTTAAAGTTAATCGAGTGCCTTACAAATTCTACGAAAAGCGGGTGTGGTTTGTCTGGTCTGCTTTTAAACTCTGGGTGATACTGCACGCCCACAAAAAAGTTGTTCGACGGAATTTCTATACACTCTACAAGCGTTCCGTCTTCAGATGTGCCACTTATAAGCATACCGCCTTTTTCGAAACGCTTTTTGTTAGATGCTAAAAACTCGTACCTATGGCGGTGGCGCTCTGTTATATAACTCTGCTTTTTGTCGTTTACATCTACCGCGCCCAAACTATTATACACATTATAAATTTTACCCTTTTTATCTAAAATACATACGTACGCCCCTAGCCTCATCGTGCCGCCCATACCCTTACCTTTGGTTGATGGCATAAAATCTATAACATAATCGTACTGCGGCTTTGTAGACACCTTTTGCCCTTCTTTCTCTGCTTTGCGCTTTTCGCTTTCTGCCTTTTTAAACTCTGGCGTTTCTTCTATCTCTCTTGTTGTTGCGTTTTTTACGCCAAGCACATTTTGCGCAAACTCTATAACCGCCGTTTGCATACCAAAACAAATGCCAAAGTAGGCAATGTTATTCTCGCGCGCATACTTTGCCGCAAGCATTTTACCAGCCACGCCCCTAAAGCCAAAACCGCCCGGCACAAGTATGCCAGATACATCGCCCAAAAACTGTGTAACATTATCAGCCGTTAACTCTTCTGCCTCTATCCACTTTATGTCTACATAAGTGCCTAAAAGAAAACTCGCGTGATTAAAGGCTTCTACAATAGACAAATAAGCGTCCTTACTTTTTACATACTTGCCAACAATAGCAATTTTTACGCTACCCTTTCTTTGCTTTACGCGTTCTAACATCTGATGCCAAGCCGCATTATCTAGCGGGTTAGCCGCCACGTTAAGTTGGCGCAAAACAATACTAGAAAAATTTTGCGCTTCTAGCATAAGCGGCATTTGATAGATGTTATCTACAGTTAAATTTTCTATAACGCAGTCTTCCAACACATTACAAAACAGCGATATTTTTTGGCGAATTTCTAAACTTAAAGGCTCGTCTACACGCGCGACAATAATGTCTGGGGATAGCCCCAAACTTCTTAACTCTTTAACCGAGTGCTGAGTCGGCTTAGACTTATGCTCGTCACTTCCCTTAAGGTGTGGCACAAGCGTTACGTGAATAAACAAACTGTTGTCTTTGCCAACCTCTAGTGAAATTTGCCTTATCGCCTCTATAAAAGGCTGGCTTTCTATGTCACCCACCGTGCCGCCAATCTCTGTGATTAAAAAATCTGCGCCCGAAGTTTCTGCCGCTTTGTATATGTAGTCTTTAATTTCGTTGGTTATGTGTGGGATAACTTGTATGGTTTTGCCTAAGTATACGCCCTTGCGCTCTTTATTTAAAACGTCCCAATAAACCTTGCCTGCCGTAAGGGTCGAGTACCTTGAAAGGTTTATATCTATAAAGCGCTCGTAATGCCCTAAGTCTAGGTCGGTCTCTGCGCCGTCTTCCGTTACAAAAACTTCGCCGTGTTCGTAGGGCGATATTGTTCCCGGGTCTACATTAATGTATGGGTCTAACTTTTGACACATTACTGTAAAGCCCCTGTCTTTTAAAAGTCTGCCTAGCGACGCTGCCGTTATGCCCTTGCCAAGCCCCGATACAACACCGCCCGTTACAAAAATAAATTTTGTGTTCATTTGCTCACCTATTAAGCCTTTTTATTTGCTTATGCTTTTGTTTGGTTATGCGTTTTTTGCATATGGTTCTGCTCTGTACCATTTTTGCAAATTTATCCCATTCTTTTTTTTACAAACTGATTTGTCTAAGTGCAAAATAATAACAGTACAAAATAACTAGAAAAATTATTCCGCAGGCTCTCTTAACAATTCTAAACTTCTGTTTGGTCTTTCTCTTAAAATTATTAGTGATGTTGTGCCTTTTTTTGTGTTGTAACTTACTGTGTGGCGGTTACACTTAAGTAGATAATCTTTAATCTCAAAGCGCGGAATAACCATTGCGTGCTTTAGCGTTTCGTTATCTCTGTATACATAGTAAAACAAAACGTAAGCCCCGCCAAAGCCTTGCTCGTTAAAAGTGTTAAATGGTATAGACCAGTCTGTCCGTACGATGTTAAAGTCGTGTAATTTTTCTGGCGGTATGTGCGCGTTTAAGTGGCTGATGTCTTTAAACTCACCCGACCCGCTCGTATCAAATGGGTCTGCAGACTTTCTGTTAGACCTTACAAGTTGGTTTTTAACAACTCGCTCGCCACTCTCTAGCGGCTTTGCATCGTATATATAAATCGGCACAGCCTCGCCAGAGCGCCTAGTTTGCTGGCGATATACGTTTATGCCAATATAGCCACCCAAAATTAAAATAACAAAACTGATTTGTATCCAAACCAAAATGCCGTCATCATCTATGCCTAGTATGTTTCTGAAAATTAAATCGGGTACAATTAAAATTACAAAGGCAATCAAAACCAAGCGCAACATATTTCCGCGCCCTTGGTTGCCCATCATTAAAACGCGTTTAGATTTTTTATCTGCACGCTTAACTTCTTTTTGCAGTTTAGAAACCTCTATCAGACGCTGATATTCGTCTAAGGCTCTCTCTTTTGTTTTTTCGTCTACCTCTATTAAGTCGAATGCTGTGTGCGCTCTGTTAAGCGGCGCTGTGTCGCCCGCGTTTGCGCTATCAAATGTCTCACTCGTGTCGCCAAGTTCTGCCGAGCCTTGCGCGCCTTGCGCAGAGCCATCAACCATATCGCCCGCGCCGTCCGTTAAAGACAAATTCTCGCTCTCTTGTCCGCCACTTTTGTTAGACACTTCTCTAAAAACCCTAACATCTCCGTTAGTG
This sequence comes from Bacillota bacterium, assembly GCA_009786825.1. Taxonomy (GTDB): domain Bacteria; phylum Bacillota; class Clostridia; order Christensenellales; family WQRI01; genus WQRI01. The sequence goes on along the minus strand of WQRI01000096.1, from coordinate 653 downwards.
TCGCGGCACAAAATTAAAATCTGTCTGTCTAGTTTAACAAAATCTTTTGGGAATACAGTATGCATATTACCGTCTTTCCCAACAACTTCTATAACAGTATCCCGAGGGTAAGCCCTAACAAAAAAGCCACTGTTAAACGTAAAATAATTTTCCATATAATTTATAATAACACAATTAAAAAAAAAAGTCAAATAAACATCTGCACATTTTGCGTTTATTTTTTACACAAGTGTTATAAGCATAATAGTGTACAAAAAAAGGAACTCAAACTCGAGTTCCTTTTTGTATTTTAGTTATTAGAATGTCGTATTAGTTTTGCTATAGTTGTTATGCGTTTGCTGCTCTAGCCGCTAATATTATAGCGTTTACTAATGCATTGTGGCTTTGTGTTGTACCCCCGATTATCTCTATGTCGCCTGGAAGGGTTGTCGTAGGTGCTGTTATAGTAGCCCAGCCAGCAACAGTTGCTACTGAAAGACCTTCTACAACCGAAGCAGTTGCGCCAAAGTATTCTACAAGGTCTCTAGCAAACCTACCACCTGTTGTAAAGCCATCTTGGTTAGTAGAAGTTGTTCCTAGTGTGCTAGGAAGAAGAAGTACTGCCACGATGTATCCATCGTAAACTAATATCTCAATGTCTGCCGCTACCCCAA
>WQRI01000095.1 GCA_009786825.1 Bacillota bacterium | reverse complement strand
GTCAGTGTCTAGCGCCAAACTATGATTATCGCCCGCCGCTACTGCTTTAAAAGGAGCGTGATATGTAGTAGGCAATAACCTAACTGGTGTATTGCTGTTAGCGCTTATCTGGTCGTACTGACCTGCTACCCGCCTACTAGTGTATACGTTTTCATAAATGTAACGGCGCGTAGGTATTACGTGCCACCACTCTTGCCTGACATATTCGTGACCTACTCTCTGTCGCTCGCTAACTAATCTATACCTTGGAATAGGTCGCGTTGTTCCACAGCCTAGTTGACCAAACTCGTTCATACCCCAGCCCCATAAATTGCCGTTTTCGTCTAGCGCTATTGTATGCGTGCTACCCGCTGAGATTTGCGTAAAGTTTACGCCTACGCCCCCCGGGTTTATCTCTGCTGGCGCTTGCCTTTGGTGTGTACGTGGCGAACGATTACAATTTGGGTTACCGCTACTGCCAACAGAGCCGAAGCAACAACCACAATGTGCTACCCCACTTGCGCCATCGCCCAACTGCCCAAAGCAACCACTACCAAAAGCCCATACCCCACTACCTTGTGTTAAATTAGATGCGCTTGGGTTGATTAGTGCGTTAGATGCAAACAAACTCTGCGCATCTGGAATAGTTGTATAATACTTTATAACTGTGTATGCAGGCACAAAGTTTTGATGTGTGTTTCTTAAACTTATTGCGCCAACTGCAAAAACTAGTGTCATACTAAACACCATTATAAATGTGAATGCGTTTTTTAAAAAACCTTTTATCATTTGTTCTCCCTTTTCTAATGTTAAATTTTAAATGTTTAATGTTTAATGGTTTCACTGCTTCGCAGAAATATTTATTTGCAAATTGCTAACAAGTGCATAATGCAGATTGTTCAAAAGTAAAATTTAAAAATAAATATAACAATTCAACATTTAAAATTTAACATTTAACATTACTACAAGTCTAAGTTGAATGTTATGTATTTGCCTTCTGATAGGTGTTTGTGTGCTGTTTTTAAGCGTACGCCTTTTGCAAATTGCTTTTTAATAGGGTTGCCCTTGCCCGTGCGGTTTTGCTTTTTAATCTCATCTAGTGTTAGCGGTATAATTTTGTTATCAGAGCCTATAAGCGCTATTTGGTGCGGAAAGGCTGTGTAAGAGGCAAATATTAAGTTAAGCCCAAGTGACGCTGTTAGCCCCATAATTTTAAGCCCTTTTCTGTAACGCGGTGTTACATCTATCTCGGCAAGCGGAACTTTTTTAGCAAAGCCGTTGTCTGTTATAACTGCCACTTCATCTTCGTCCGTTACTTGAGTTGCCAAAATTACTTGGTCTGAGTCTGATAGGTTCATACCCCTAACGCCGCCCGCTACGCGCCCTTGCATTGGAATGTCTGATTTTTCTGCGTTAAGCACCATACCTTTTTGTGTCACGAATAATACGCTTGTGTCTGTAGTGTCGTGTTCTACACCTATAAGTTCGTCGCCATCTTTCATTTTTATTGCTTGGAAACTAGACTTTGTTATAGAATAATCTGCCCAACTAGAGCGCTTAACCATACCTTGCCTTGTAAACATAAGCAAATTGCCCATAGGTAAAAACTCGCCTATTGGGAAAATTTCTACTGGAAACTCGCCCGGCAAACTGTCTTTTGCGATAGACTTAAAAAGGTTACCCTTTTCGCGCCAACGCCCTTCTGGAAGCATATCAACATCTATTTTATAGCAATTGCCGTAGTTAGTAAATACGTATAATATATAGTTGTTTTGGGTTTCTACTAAAAGCGGAACAATCTCGTTAAGCCCAGATTTTTCTGTAAGGTTTTTGTCTGATTGATTAAAGTTTTTTTGTGGTACGCGCTTTAGGCTGTCACTCGCGTTGTATGTAATAGCAAAGTCTTCTATTGGTTTTTCGTCGTCTTCTGATTGTATAAATACTTCGTCTGCGCTTTTGTGTACTGCAGACCTTCTTGCATCTTTGTGCGCTCTTTTAATTGCTGTAAGCTCGTCCTTAATTAAGTCCATCTGAAGTTTTTTGCTGTTTAAAATTGCCTTTAGTTTTACGATTAAAATGCGAATTTCTTCTAACTCTTTTTTAAGTTTAACAACCTCTAGGCTTGTAAGGCGAGCAAGGCGCATATCTAATATTGCTTGCGCTTGGCGGTCTGAGAGTGTATAGCGTTGCCTTAGCGTTTGCTTTGCCTCTGAAGGATTTGCAGACGCCTTTATAATTTTAATTATGTTGTCTATGTTTTCTACCGCAATAACAAGCCCTTCTAGTATGTGTTCGCGCTCTTCCGCCGCTTTTAAATCGAACTTTGTGCGGTTTAGCACGATTATGCGCTGATAATTTGCGTAGTAGGCTATAATGTCTAAAAGCCCCATAAGTTGCGGCTTGCCATCTGCAATAGCAACCATATTAAACGCAAAAGTGGTTTGCAAGTCTGTAGACTTAAATAAAATTTCGCAAATAAGTCGTGGGTCTACATCGCGCTTTACGCGTATAACTGCGCGCATTCCGTGGCGGTCAGACTCATCTACAATCTCGGATATGCCAGACAGCACGCCCTTGCGCTCTTCCCTTAGGTCCATAATTTTTTGTAGTAGTGTTGCTTTGTTTACTTGGAATGGAAGTTGAGTTATAACTATATTTCGGCGGTCGTTGTCTGCTAGTTCTATATGTATGCTTGCCCTTATCTGTATTCTGCCTTTGCCCGTTAGGTATGCTTTATAAAGTTCGTCGCCACCTATAATGTTGCCTCCACCCGGGAAGTCTGGTCCTTTAATAACTTTTAGCATATCAGACAAGGATATACGCGGGTTGTTTATGTAGGCAATTACGCCGTCTATAACTTCTGATAGGTTGTGTGGCGGTATGTTTGTTGCTAGACCTATTGCTATGCCGGTTGCGCCATTAACTAAAAGGTTTGGGAAGCGACCCGGCAAAACTTGTGGCTCTTTAAGGCTATCATCAAAGTTTGGTGAAAATGTTACTGTATCTTTTTCTATGTCGCGCAATAATTCTAGGGATAGTGGCGCTAGGCGAACCTCTGTATAACGCATTGCCGCTGGGCTGTCGCCATCTATTGAGCCGAAGTTGCCGTGTCCCGAAACTAGAAGCTCGCGCATATTAAATGGCTGGGCTAAGCGAACCATCGCATCGTATACCGATTTGTCGCCGTGCGGGTGGTATTTACCTAAAGCATCTCCAACAACCCTTGCAGACTTTTTGTAAGGCTTTTCTGGGCTTAGACCCATTTCGTACATCGTGTATAATATGCGGCGCTGAACGGGCTTTAAGCCGTCTTCAACACGAGGCAAGGCGCGCTCTAGAATTACGTGTTCTGAGTATGGCATCATACTCTCGTGCATAACCTCTTCTAGTGTTTTGAAGTATATTGGCTTTCTTTTTTCTGGTTGGTTCGTTGCTTCTATTTCTGTAGGTTGAAGTGTGTTATCCATAAAAATCCTAAATAGTTGAGAGTGTAGAGTTGAGAGTTGAGATTGATTTACAACTTGTTGCTAAAATATTACGATTGCAAATTGTATGCAAATGAATATTTCAACGTTCAAAAGATTAGGTCACTATGCGTTCAATAAATCTCAATTCTACATTCTCAATTCTCAACTCTAGTTTACAATAGTTCTGCTACGTTATCTTGTTTGTTGAAATTTGCGTAGTTTTGTATATAGTTGCGCCTTGCTTCTACGTTGTCTCCCATAAGGGTTGTTACTAGTTTTTCGGCATCGGCTGCATCTTCTATTGTTACTTGTATTAAAGAGCGCTTTTTAGGGTCCATCGTGGTCTCCCAAAGTTGCTCTGGGTTCATCTCGCCAAGTCCTTTATATCGCTGAATTGTATAGCCCCTACCAACTTCTGCGATTGCAGATTGAAGTTCTCTGTCTGTGTATGCATAGCGCACAACATCGCGGCGCGACACCTTATACAGCGGCGGCATTCCTATATATAGATGCCCTTCTGTAATTAGTGGCTTCATATACCTAAAGAAAAACGTCATTAAGATGGCTCTTATGTGCGCGCCGTCTTGGTCTGCATCTGCTAGTATTATAACTTTATGATATTTTAAGCCATCTAGGTTAAAGTCTTCGCCTATGCCTACGCCTA
>WQRI01000094.1 GCA_009786825.1 Bacillota bacterium | reverse complement strand
CTAGATAATAATTAGTTATCCTTTAATTTTTTTCTTTTGATTATACACTATTTTTTTAGTTTTGGCAAATGTTTTATAGTAGTTTGTAGGAATTTGTCTAAGATTTGCCGTAGAGTAAAGTATTGAGTTATTTACATTATGAATGAACTGCGAGAGAAAAGATGTTACTACTTAGCATTGTGAAGGGATGCGATGAAGAGTTTGTGCGCTTGTTCTTTTTAATCTTTCACAATTATCCTATTACGTGGGTGAAAGTTTAACATTATTTGTTTTTGTTTTACTGTTGTTGAATGAGTGTAGATTTGTGTTGTTGTAATGGACGAATGTCCCAAAAAAGTTTGTATGTATCGGATGTCAACCCCCTCTTCTAGCATTAGAGTTGCGAATGAATGCCTTATCATATGAGGGGTAACCAGTTTATTTAACACTTTTTTTCCTATGCGCTTAATAAAAAACCTAACAGATTGCTCAGACAAATTCTGACCTGTGCGATTTATAAATAGCGCATCCGAATCTGTATTAGGACGCTTAAGCACATACTCCCTTAGAGACATCAAGACGTACGCATTGCTAATATGTATTAATCTCTCTTTGTTGCCTTTCCCTAAAATTCTTACATTTTGAGTTTCTAAATCTACATCTTTAATTGTTAACTTACAAAGCTCTGATACTCTTAAACCTGTTGCAAACATCAATTCAAACACTGCTATGTCCCTAACTTTAGTTAAAGATGTTTTTACTTTGTCTTTAACGCCTATATCTTGTGAAGTGCTTGAATAAATGTATGCAATTAATTTTTCTACTTCAAAAATAGATAACGACTTTGGAAGCCTTCTCGCCTCTCTGGCATTATACTTTACTTTTCTAAATGGCGAAACTGTTACAATTTCTTCCATCTCCAGATAATGAAAAAAAGCTTTTAAACTAGCCATTTTTCTCTTGACTGTTTTCACGGCGTATTTTTTGCTTAACAATTCTATATATTGATTCAAAGTTCTCTTGTTAATATCTTCTAGTGCTTGGCAATTGTTAAAAGTTAGAAACTCCTGAAATTGTTTGAAGTCTATGCAGTATGCTTTAAGTGTCAACGTATCCAGTTTTTTAATGCTTTGGCAAACTTCTAAATACTTATTACTTTCTACTAAAAAAGTCATTTTTGTTAGCTCCTGTTTATGTTTGAAAATTTAAAATAGACATATATCTTTTGCTTAAAAAACAAGATATATGTCTATTTAATTATACCAAAAAAATTTAATTCCTGCTGTTGTAAAAATTAACTAGTGTAGAAAAATACGCTTTCTATTAAAAAGAAGTTTAGGGCTACAAACACGAATATGAAAACGGCAAATATTATGGCTACTGGCAAAAATGCTTTAGAAAAATCTACGTTGTTTGATATTAGTATGTAACTTGTTGCGAAGGCTGCAATAGATGACAATGCAAACAGAAAGAAACTAAGCCCCGCGCCACTACCTGCGCCCAACACTAAAAAGATGCTGTTAAAAGTTATGTATGTAAGCGGCAGTACAAAAACCGCAAGCATTTTTGTTGTTAGAAAGTTTCTGTGTTTTGTAAGTTTTTCCATTGGAAAATAACTTGTTTTTTTGCCTTGCATATTTACAAGCACCGCCTTTTCTGTATTAGACAAAACGAAATAATAAAGCCCCAAAGATACAATTATAAACGGAAAAATCATAACCTTTAGTTGTTGGTAAACCGTGCCGTTTGTTGGCGCAAGTGTTGCCATAAAACCTGTTGGCATTATATGATATAGTATTTGCCAAAGGCTAGACAATGCAAAATATACTATAAGCCCCATCCACAAAATAAAACGTAATTCTTTTTTATCCACTTCTCTTAATAACCTCCAATATTTGTTAGCGGATAGTTGCACCCGCTTTTGCGATAAATTAAAATGGTACAAGTTTTGTGCTTGTACCATTTTATGTATAAGTTAAAAAGATTATGCTATTTTTTGTAGTATGTTGTAAGAAGTCTGTTTAAACTGCGCTTACTGTTTTTCTAGCAACACAAGGATAGGTGCGTTTTGTGTTGTGGTTGGCGAGTTGTGTATTTGCTTGTTCCAGTTTGTAGGGCAAAGTGTGTTTACAAAGCCTAGCACGCTGTCTCTTTCGCACTCGCCGCCTTTGTGAGATGGGTAGACCATAATGGATATCCTGCCACCAAGCCCTGTATCAATCATATCACAAATTTGCTCAAGCGCCTGCACAGTAGTAGTCGGCTTAGTGATAATTGTTTTGTCAGAGCCGGGCAGATATCCCAAATTAAATATAGCCGCCTTTATGCTAGCCCTTGTCGGCGCTTTATCACACCCAGCACTTTTATTAGATGCTAATATGTGCATAGCAACATTACTGTGGCATTCTTTAATAAGTGTTACGTTTGCTTCTAGCCCTGCTTCTTTCAGCCTTTGTTTTGTGGCAGTAATTGCCTTTTCTTGTATATCGAAGGCATACACATTATCAGACAACTTTGCCAAAAACAATGTATCGTAGCCATTGCCCATAGTTGCATCTACTACTATATCTGACCGAGTAATAACAGGCTTTAACCAATTGTGCGCTAACTCTAACAGTTTCATACCAATTTAAAATCTATCTTTCGTGTTGCCGTGCTTGCGTTTTCTACTATAATTTTTACGCTCTGACCTAGTCTAAACGAATTACGCCTACCCCTTAGCGTGTGGCGCTTTTCATCAAACATATAAAGGTCGTCTGGCAGGCTTTCTATTTTAACAAGCCCCTCAATTGTATTTTTAAGCTCTACAAAAAAGCCAAAACTTGTTATGCTGGATATACTACCCTCAAATTCGTGACCGATAAAGTCTTGCATATACTGCGCTTTTTTTAAGTCTTCTACCGCGCGCTCTGCTTCTACCGCGTTACGCTCGCGCTCGCTAGATTGCATAGCAACTTCAAGCATAAGCAAATGTAAGCGCTCTAACTCGCTTGCCGCTTTACCCGCTAAGCCTTTGCCACTAGGCTTAGCATTTGTACCTGCCTTACTGCCCGCCTTACTATCTACCTTAGCCCCGATTGCCGCCTTACTACTAGCCTTGCCACTATCTGCCTCGCTATCTATCTTACCACCGCCCGCTTGCTTAAACATACCGCCAAGCCAATATTTTATAATTCTATGAATCTGCAAATCTGGATAGCGCCTTATGGGGGACGTGAAGTGAGTATAATATTTTGCCGCCAAGCCAAAGTGACCATCGCAGTAAGGCGAATATTTTGCCTTTTGCATACTTCTAAGTGTTATGCGCGATATGATAGTCTCTTCATCTGCCCCGCCTATCGCTTCTAACAACTTTTGAATAGAGCGCGGGCTTCCATCTAAAACAAACTTATGCCCAAAAAGCCCCACAAACCCTTGCAGGCTTTCTAACTTCTCTGGGTCTGGACTCTCGTGTATTCTATATTGAAAAGGCAAATCTAACTTGTCGAAATGCTCGGCAATTGTCTCGTTTGCGCAAAGCATAAACTCTTCTATAATTCTGTGAGATTTCAGTCGCTCGTACGCTATGATGTCTGCGATTTTGCCCGTTTTGTCATCTATTATAATTTTGGTCTCGCTAAGGTTAAAGTCTAGCGAGCCGCGCTTGTGTCTGCGCTTGTTTAGAATATCTGCTAACTCGTCCATCAACTTTACTTGCGCTTCTAAATTTAAGTGCTTGTATTTATCTATGGTTTTTTGACAGCCCTTTTGTATATTGTCTATCTCTTTGTAAGTTGTGCGCGCCTTAGAGTGTATAACTGTTTCTTTAATTTTTTTGCTTATCACTTGCCCATTTGTATTTATATCCATAATACAACTTAGCGTTAGCCTATCAACCTTTGGGTTTAAAGAACACATTCCGTTTGAGAGAATCTTAGGAAGCATAGGTATAACCCTGTCTGGAAAATAGACAGACGTCGCGCGCTCTAGCGCACTATTATCTAACTTTGTGCCTTCCTTAACATAGTGGGCTACATCGGCTATATGAACCCCCAAAGTGTAGATTATCTCGCCACTCTCACACTTACGCTTTGTTACCTGAATCGCATCGTCTAAATCTTTTGCATCGTCGCCATCTATTGTAATAATTGTCTCGCCCCTTAAGTCTAGCCTGCCCTTTAAGTCTGCCTCTGTTATATCCAAAGCCACAGCCTTTGCTTCGTTTTCTACATCTGTATCAAACTTCTCATACAGCCCATAACTTCTTATTACAGAGAGTATGTCGCAACCAACTTCTGTTTGACACCCCAAAACTTCTACAACTTTGCCAGTAAGGCTGTTAGCACTACTCGACACGCTCGACACACCAGCCTTACCCCCTGCCTTACTTGCGTGTTCTTTTGCGTGTTCTTTTGTGTTTGCCCTTGCATCTTTTTTCGCGCGCGTATTAACTAAGTCTGCCTTTTTAGTTTTGCTATTATCAAATATTTCTACTACCACCTTATAGCCATTTTTAGCACCATTAAAGTTGTCTTTCAAAATGTAGATGTCAGAGCCAAAACGCTTGTCGTCCGGCACAACATACGCACTAAGTTTGTTATACACTAAAAATGTGCCTACAATCTGCTTATAGCCACGCTCTATTATGCTCTCAACAACAGC
>WQRI01000093.1 GCA_009786825.1 Bacillota bacterium | reverse complement strand
TAGGGATTGAGGGCATAAGAAAAACCAAACTAGCCTACAGACCGATAGGCTTTGTGGATAAGTATATTATTGTGGAAAAAGGCTCAATAGACTGGCAAGCCACTAGCTTGAGTTAGGCTTGAGTGCTAAGCATTCAAGCGAGGTGGCTTTCTTGCACCTAGCACTCAAGCGGGGTGGTTTGTATAAAGAAAAATGAAGTTTAAGTATAGATTTAACAACGTGCATTTTGTTTTGTTGGTGCTTTTTGTGCTGATAATGGTTGTTGCCTTAGTGTTGCAAATTGGGCGGATAAGCCATTTGGTTACTTACGGTGGCTCTTTAGTTATGCCTATATTAAACACTATTTTTTTTGTTGCGCTTTTGGTTATAGGGGCTGTTACTGTGTTTAGCGCGGGTTATACATTTAAAGAAAGTAGGTTTGTTTTCAGAATGCTTTACGTGCTTAGAATAAAATACGGCGACATTACAAGTGTTAAAGTTTTTAAAAAAAGTAGGATACTGGTTTTGTTTTATAGGACATCTAGTGGGGAGAGATTTTTAACAATTATGATTAAAGAAAGCGAGTATGATGAATTTATTAGGCAGATAAAGAAAAAAAGTGAGAATGTTATTGTAGACTTGGGTTTTAGCGATGATGGCGCGGATATGTAAAATTTTTCGCGGTTGTTTGCCTTACGGCAAGCCAAAGGCTCAAAATTTTAATATCGCGCGCTGGCGGGTGCTATGTCCTAGCGGACTGCAAAATGACAAAATGGTGCTTGTGATAAAGATTATGAATGAAAATACGTTTAAACAAAAGTTGATAGATTTGTACATTGATGGTTTTCCGGAAGATAGCCAAAATTATGTAGACTATTTTTTTGCCAATAAATATAGCGCAGAAAATGTTATTTGGAAAGAAGAGTTAGATTGTGGCGGTTGGAAAACGGGTGCTGGGCTTGGGGCTTATAGCGGTGGTAATATTGTTGCGCTGTTACATTTAATTTACAAGCGTATGAATATTGGCGGGCGGGTGTTTGATTGTCCGTATATTGTTGCGGCGTCTACAAATAGTGCTTACAGGCGACAAGGGCATATGGCAGATGTTATGGCTGAGAGTTTACGCGAGTGTTTTAGGCGGGGCGATTTCATTTCTGCGCTTAACCCGTTTGACTATAGGTTTTATGCAAAGTATGGCTATGTTGCGTTTTGTTATGGAAGTGAGATTTTACTAAGCGAACAGCGAACAGCGGGCAGAGATGAGCAAAGCAGAGAGACTAGTTTTGATTATAGCGTTAGAGATTTAGGATTGGACGATTTTTATAGGCTTTATAAAAAGGCTAACGAAGGTTATTATGGTTTTGTTGTAAGAGATAGGCAAGAGTGCGAGACTAAGTTGGCAGAGCATTTTAGTGATAAGGGACAGGCTAAGTTGTTTACTATCAAAAAGAGTAGTGGGCAAGGTGGTAGTAAGGGCAAAGAAATTTATGCGCTGTATAACAAGCAAGTTATAGGCGAAGTGTCTGCCTTTTTATATAGTGACTACGATTTGCTGTGTAATATAAAAGAGTTAGACGGCTTGAAAGTGTGGCTGTTTGCGGATAGTAACGAAACAATGCCGCAAAATACAATGCCTAGCGAAAAAATGCCCACAATGCCTAGCGATACGATACACCAAAATACGATGTCTAACGCAACTACACCTTTTAATATGGCTAGGATAGTAAACGCTAAAGAATTTTTAAAGCAGGCGAATTACGCAGGTAGTGTAGAAAAAGCAGTAGAGTTTTGCGTGGCAGACCCGATTATTAAAGAGAATAACCTAGCGCTTAAACTTACTATAAAAAACGGACAAGCAGATGTTGTAGAAATTAAAAATAGCAACAAAAAAGACTTAGAAGTTATAACAATAGACGAACTTACAGAACTTGTGTTTTTTAACAAGATTTTGAAAAACGATTATTTAAACCTAAGTAAGAAATGCTCTAGCGTTTTAGCGGGGGTTTTTAAAACGGGCGTAAATATTAACTTCGATAAGTTTTGATGTTTGAGTTAAGATTTACTTTCGCGAAATTTTATAGCGAAGCGGGTATTACCGCTTTGGAATAATTTGTAGAAATTTGCAATAAAATGTAAGTGTTATGAGTGAGACAAAATTGCAAGTTAATACAAATGCGTTAGTTTTTAATGCAAAAAGTATAAAGCGTAGTTTGCCTAGTGGCGTTAGGGCTTGCTTTGTTATTAAGTCTGATAGTTATAACCACGGGCTTGTAGAAGTGGCTCGGGCAATTGAGGCGGACGCCGACTATTTCGGCATTTTAGATGTTAAAGAAGGCATTACTCTAAGAAAGGCGGGCGTAACGAAACCCTTGCTTATTTTAAGCAGTTTTTCTAAGGCTAGGCTTAAAGATTTAAAAAAGCATAATCTTTCGCAAAGTGTTTTCAGCGTAGAGATTTTAAAAATTATAGACGAGTTTTCTAGGCGCAAAAAAAAGGATATTGGCTTACATTTAAAAATTGATACCGGCTTTAATAGGCTTGGCATAAAGCAGTTAGCAGAATTGGAAGAGTGTTTAAAAATTTTTAAGGCTAACAAGCGGCTTAAATTTTTAGGGGTGTATTCGCATTTTTCTGATGCTGATAACAAGATGTCTGATTTTGGCGGGGCGCTAGTTAAGCAGTATAACGATTTTATCACGTTTAAAAACACGATAGATTTTTACGGGTTTGAAAACTTGATTTACCACATATCAAATTCTGCCGCGACAGAGCGAAGCATAGCAAGCCCGCTGTTTAATTTAACATTTGATATGGTGCGCGTGGGGATATTATTATATGGCTATAAAAGGTTTGATGAGAGTGACATTTTAGTTTTGCCAGCGCTTAAACTTACTGCGCCCGTGTTGGAAGTTAAAGATGTGGCGGCGGGTGAGTGTATAGGTTATAATTTGGCTTATCAGGCTAAAAATGATATGCGCATTGCAATACTAGATATAGGTTATGCAAACGGTTACCCGAGAAGCGCAAGTAATGTAGGCTATGTGCTGATTAACGACAAGCGCGCGAACATAGTTGGTAATATATCGATGTCTCTAATGGCTGTTGATATAACGGATATAGAATGTAAGCCTCTTGTAGATAGTGCGGTTTTACTTGGGCGAGACGCTGAGAGTGAGATAACAATAAGTGATATTGCACAGTGGTCTGGCAGGCTAGACTATGAGATTTTAACAACAATAGGCAAGGGCGTGAAAAGGGTTTATGTTTAAACAAGTAACAGATAACAGGTAACAATTAACAAGTATCATATTGCTAATCTTCAAAAGTTTTGGTATTTATGAGTGAAAAACTTGTTAACTGTTAATTGTTACTTGTTAATTGAGTTATGAGAATTTTAGGTGGAAAATATAAGTATAGAGAGTTGTTCTCTCCAAAAGGGGATAGTGTAAGACCAACGGGTGCTAGGGTCAGACAAGTGCTTTTTGATGTTTTGCGCCCGCAAATTGAGGATGCAAGTTTTTTGGACTTATTTGCAGGAAGCGGGGTTGTGGGTATAGAAGCGCTGTCTATGGGGGCGAGAGTTATTTTTTGCGATATAGACACAAGGTATGTTAAAAAAAATCTACAGCATATAGGTGAGAGTGAAGGGGGCGTTTTTAGTGGTAGTTTTGAAGAGTTTGCAAGCGGTGGTTTAGCGAATGGTGGTTTAACAAATAGTAGTTTAGCAAATAGTAGTTTAATGAATGGTGGTTTAGATTGGGCAGGTAGCGGTTTCGATTTTATCTATGTAGACCCGCCATTTAAAAAGCCAGACTACTATAAAAAGGTGCTAGAAGTTATTGCAAAAAATGGCTTATTGGCTAAGGGTATACAAGGCGAGCAAGCAGGGGGCGGACAAGTTATTTTAGAGTGTGATAGTAAGTTAGATGTTACAAAGGTTTTGGCGGACAAATTTATTGTTGTTAAAGAAAAAAAGGTTGGAAGCGTAAGACTATTGTTTTTGGAATACGCCTAATGTGAGAGATAAATAAAATTATGTTTAAAGTTCGAAAAAAACTGCCGAGTGTAGAAAGCGTAAAAGAGATTTTTCCGCTAACTAGTAAATTGGCAAAAATAAAGCAAGCAAGAGACACAGAGTTAAAAGATATATTGCTACCGGGCGCGCCTAGTGGCAAATTTATACTCATTGTAGGACCTTGCTCTGCGCATTGTATAGATGCCACACTTGCCTATTGTTATGAGATTGCAAAAATTGCAGACAAGGTGAAAGACAAACTTTTTATTGTGCCGCGCATATTTACATCTAAGTCTAGAAGCGGGCTTGGGTATAAAGGATTAGTTCACGGGGGATTATCTCACGGGTTTTCAAATTCAGAGTTTACATCTCACGACACGGGCGGGTTTGGTATGGTGGAAGGCGTTCTGAATCAAAGAGAAGTTCATTATAGGGTGCTAGCAGAGACGGGGCTAAGTGGGGCGGACGAGTTGGTTTATTTAGATTTGTTTGAGTATATTGCCGATTTGGTCTCGTACGTGAGTATAGGTGCAAGGGCGTCAGACTCTCAGTCTCATAGGCTTTTTGCAAGCGGGCTTAATACGCCGGTAGGCATAAAAAACAATTTGGCGGGGCGGCTAGATTATCTAAATTATGCGCTAGATGTTGCACACAGCCCGCAAGAGTTTTCGGCTGGTGGCTACGCTGTAAAAAGCAAAGGCAACAAATTAGCCCACGCGGTGCTAAGGGGGTATATAGATAGT
>WQRI01000092.1 GCA_009786825.1 Bacillota bacterium | reverse complement strand
ATTTCTAATTCTATAACGCTGGTTGGTCTAACAAATGGTGGTGGGGGGGTAGGTGGGCTGAGAGCAGCATTTTTTTCGGTAGTGATGTTTTTGCTTGCCGTGCCGCTTTTGCTTGCTTTGTTTGCTAGAATATATCTTGCTATAAAGGTGGGTATGCCGCCCCCGCCCGTTCTGACAGGTAGGTTATTGGCTTCGCTTCCGCTTGCGTTGCCTAGCCACACGACTATTGTGTCAGCACTTGTATAACTAACATTCCAAATATCTGTGTTGAAAGTGCGCGTGCCTGCTGTACCCGTTTTTGCTGCAACATCAAAGTTTAAGTTTGCAAGCCTTCGTGCAGTTCCGCTTTGGGCTGTCTCACGCAAGATGTCGGTCATTAAATATGCCGTGCAATCGGAATATATTTTTTTGGCACTCGGGTTTGCCTCGTATAGTATTTTGTGGTTGTTATACTTAGAGTTGTTGTTAAAGTTACGCCTAGGTTTGTTGTTTGTCTCACCACTTGTAATTTTGTTAACAAAGTGTGCTTCAATAAAAGTGCCGCCGTTTGCAAAAGGTACATAAGCATTTGCAAGTTGAAGGGGGGTGATGCCACGAGTAAGTCCACCTAGAGAAAGCGCAAGTGACTTATCGTTTTCGTCTAAATGTATATTAATTTGTGTGGCATAGTAGTATGCATTTTCTACACCCAAATAGTTAAGTGTTTTAACAGCGGGTATGTTTAGCGAGCGCTTTATACTGTGTCTGACACTTACATAGCCTTCCTGAGTTCCACGAAAGTTAGTGGGCGCATAGCCGTTAAAGTTTGTGTGCTGGTCTAGTATGGTGGACGCGGGGCTTATAATGCCGTGTTCTATTGCTGGCGCGTATACTAAAACGGGTTTTATTGTGCTAGCAGGAGAGCGGCGCATATTTGTTAGGTTGTATTTAGACTTAGAAGCAAATGCTTTTACGCGTCCTGTGTGGTTGCAAATTACACCAACTAAGGCGTCTGCCGTGTCGCCGTTAGTCGCGTTTACTTTTACTTGAAAACTGTCTTTTAAAAGGGCGTTGTGGGACAGCAGTTGCGTTTGGCGGCATAGGTTTGTGTAAATTTTATAGTTTTGTTTTAGTAATTTGGCTTGCGATACACCAAGTTTTTTAGAAGCTTCGTTAAGGGCGCTTAGTAGATAACTTCTGTGCGGGCTATGTTGTAGCGACTTCGTTATAACATCTTGGCTTTTTGCGTACTGATATTTTGTGAAGCAAATTTTGTCTGCCAAAAACATTTGCGTTAAAACAAATTTGGTCTCGCGTTTGTTAACTTCTAAACAGCGGCGGGGGGATAGGGCGTTTGGCGCTCTTATAATGCTTGCAAGGCTTGCGGCTTCAACAAGTGTAAGGCACGATGCATTTTTGCCAAAGTAAGAAAGTGCGGCTGCTTCAATCCCGTAAGAGCCTTCGCCAAAATAAATTGCGTTAATATACATTTGCAAAATTTGTTGCTTAGAAAACTCGCGCTCTAGTTTGCGTGCTAGAGATAACTCTTGTATTTTACGTGTAAATGTTTTTTGTGGGGATAGATGTGTGTTTTTTATAAGTTGCTGTGATAGGGTAGATGCGCCTTCTTTAAAGGTGCGCGCCCTTATGTTATCTACGCTTGCGCCAACGATTCGCCTAAAGTCTACGCCCTTGTGCTTGTAAAAATTTTTGTCTTCTTTAACTATAAGTGCGTCTAAAAAGTATGGGCTTACTTGCTCTAAACTGACAGGCACGCGACCAATGCCGATGCTCTCGCCCGTAATACTTTGCCCTTCACTACACACAAATGTAACAGAGTGGTTCAAACTTGATAGGCGGTCTGTGTCTAGGCGCGGGCGTGTTCTTAAAGCCCAGCCTAGATAAATGCTAGTCAATATAAAGCCAACGGCAATACTAACCGCTAAGACTACAGCCGAGATTTTAATTGCTCTTTTAGAGATACTTCTGTTTTCCATACAATTTATTCCTTAATTTGTTACTATATATATTTTGTGCCAAACTCTATAAATTATTAGTTGCTTAAACAAATAAACTTGAAAAATGGAGTTGACTTTTTTAGCAAAATGATATATACTAAGTGTGTAAGGAAGTTTAGGGGGTAAGATAAAATTATGACAGCAATACCTTTAAAAGCGGAGACGCTGAAAGAAATTGAAAAGTTGGCAAAAGGCAAGAAAGAATATGTGGTTATCGGCAGAAAAGAGTTAGATAGCCTTTTAGGGTATGTAGAGCAACCAACTGAATCAATGACAAAGGAAGAAGCACTAAGTATTTTAATGGCAGAAATAAAAAAGGGGGAAGATGCGGGGGATAGATATGGCTGGCAACCTTTTGAAGATTTTGTTAAGGAGTTAGGGCTAAAGTAATGAAATACAAAATTGTAACACAAGATGAAGCGAAGCAAGACGTTTTAGGTATTAGAACTAAAATTTCATACCACAGTTTACAAGGTGCAGAAAATGTGATTATCCATATAGTTGAAAGCACTAGAAACTTGGCTCTATTTCCAAAAATGGGCGTATCACTAAGAAATAAATTTGGTGTGGACACAGACGCTAGAATGCTGATACATACTAAGTACCCATACATAACAATTTACAAAGTGGTTGAAAGTGAAATTCAGATATTAAGGGTATTACCAGCAAAAAGTGATTATATGAAAACACTAGGGTTTTAATAATTTTTCTGTGTTATTGTGATTAGGTTTTTTTAAGTGCGTCAATCGCACTTTTTTGTGTTATAGGAATTAACACGAAGCGTAACAGAAATTTGTTATTTGTATGACTTTGTTTGGTAAAATAACTTGAAAAAATTTGCAAAAAATTGTATAATAGAAGTTAAGCAATGAAAAAGTATAATATATCTACGTTTGGGTGTTTTATGAATGTTCACGAGTCTGAGAAACTTGCGGGCATTTTAGAAGAGTTAGGATATACTGCCACTAATCAGCAACAGGAGGCAGACCTTATTATTTTTAACACTTGCGCTGTTAGAAAAACGGCAGAAGCACGGGCAGAAGGTCATATAGGTTATACAAAAAAGTTTAAGAATGAGCGAGTGAGAGGCTTATTTGAGTTAAAGTCGAAAAGTAATAGTAAAGCCGAAAGCGCGAGTACAAGTAATAGTAAAACCGAAAGCACAAGTACGAGTAAAAGTGGAACCGAAAGTGCAAGTAAAAGTAGAGATAAAAGTAAAAGCGAGCCGATAATTGCTGTTGGTGGGTGTATAACTCAGTTAGAGAAAAGGGCAAAAGAGATTGCCGAGAAATTCCCCTTTGTAGATATAATTTTTGGTACGCATAACCTGATAGAGTTTAAAAGGCTTTTAAGCGAGTACGAAAAGGCTAGAGAAACTAGCATACAAACGGGCAAGCCCAAAAAGCAGATTATAAGCATTACGCACGAGACGGACGAGAATGCGGAAGTTCCGATAAGCAGAACAAGTGGCGTTAATGCGTGGGTTAATATAATTTATGGGTGCAACAACTTTTGCAGTTTTTGCATAGTGCCTTATGTGCGCGGCAGAGAGAAGTCTAGAAAGCCCGGCGATATTGTTGCAGAAGTTGAGGGGCTTGTGGCGGCGGGTTATAAATCGGTTACGCTTTTAGGGCAGAACGTGAATTCTTACGGGGCAGGTTTAGAGAGTTTTGCAGATAGCGAAAACCAATTTGCTAATTTGCTTACAAGGCTTAACAAAATTGATGGGGATTTTTGGATAAAGTTTATGACTAGCCACCCAAAAGATTTTACTTCTGATGTTATAGATGCTATTGCCAAAAGCGAAAAGGTTTGTAAGGCTATACATTTGCCAATTCAGTCTGGCTCTAGCAAAGTGCTAAAAGATATGAACCGCCCCTATACAAAAGAAAACTATCTAAGCCTAGTTGCCGAGATAAAGCAAAAAATACCGGGCGTTACGCTTACAACAGATATAATAGTAGGCTTCCCGGGAGAGAGCGAGCAAGACTTTTTAGATACTCTAAGCGTGGTAGAGCAAGTGGGTTTTGATAACGCCTTTACTTACATATACAACAAGCGCGAAGGGACGGCTGCCGCTTTAATGGACAAGCAGATTTGCCCGGAAGTTAAAAAGCAGCGCATTCAAAAACTTATAGAGACCGTTAACAAAACGTCTGCACAAAAAGCCACCGCTTTAGTCGGCACGACACACAAAGTGTTAGTAGAGGAAGTAGACAAAAAAAGCAAGCCCGACAAAAAGGGTAACGCGACAATGCTAGGCAGTACATACACAAATAGGTTTGTGAGTTTTACCGGCAACGCAGATGATGTTGGTAAGTTTGTTAATGTGAAAATTGTAAGCGTAAACGGAACAAGATTACAGGGTGTATTAGTGTAAAGTGTAAAGTTATCTCACCGCTTGCGCTAATGAAATTATTTTTTAAGGTATAATAAAAGAAAAGGTTTTTAAAAGGAAAGAATTATGGCGAAGTTATCACCAATGTTTCAGCAGTATTTAGAGATTAAGCAAGACAATAAAGATTGCTTGGTTTTGTTTAGGGTTGGCGATTTTTTTGAAGTGTTTTTTGAAGATGCCGTAACAGTATCGGAGGCTTTAAATATTGTGCTTACACACAAGCAAGGTGGGTTGGAAAAGCCAATACCAATGGCTGGCGTTCCGCACCACGCGCTTGAAACTTATGTGGCGCGGCTTATAGACCAAGGTTTTAAAGTTGCTATAGCCGACCAGTTGAACACACCGCAAGAGGCTAAGGGCAAGATGTTAGAGCGTGGCGTAACGCGAATT
>WQRI01000091.1 GCA_009786825.1 Bacillota bacterium | reverse complement strand
CTAGATAATAATTAGTTATCCTTTATTGGCTTTTGTTTGTATATTGTTTGGGTTTATTCTTCCAAAATGATAATTGCTTCTTTTGCAAGATTGCAATGCTTTTGGAAGGTTTTTTCTTTTTTGGGAGTTGGAAGTGGTGTTGAATCTTGAATTAAAAAAAGTGTAGCAAGTTGTTTTGTTTATAAAGGTTTCAAGTGGTTGACTTTTGGTTTTAAGTGTGGTAGACTAGGGGTATGGATAAAAATAATTTTGCGGTGTTTATTTATAAAAACGCTGGTTTTATAAGGTTATTGGCGGTTACTGTTGCCATTATTTTTGGTGTGGGCTTTGGGCTTTCGTTACAAGAGAATAGAGAGACAAATATCACATCTTTTGTGCTTGCGCTTATTGCGTTGCTTGTATTTTTTGTGGTAACGCTTATGTACATAAACGTATTAAAAAAGCACGATTTTTCTAACTTTAAAGAGAAAGACTATTTGACTAGTGCGCTTGCGGCAGACAATGCAAGGCTTACGGATTTAGACCTAAGCGAGCTAGATGAGTATTATCTAAGGTTTGATGCTAGTAATTTTGCAAAAAACCTAGAAACTTTTTTGGGCAATTTTAAAAAAGTAGAGTTTAAAGGTGAAGAGACTTTAGAGGGCGTTTTGTTTTACAGCACAAATAAAGATGGTAAGTATTTGGATATTTTCTTTATTCCAAAAAGGCAAAGTTTTGAGTTAGACTTTACAAGCCAAAGAGAATATCTAATGGGCTTAAACGAAAAACTTATAGACTATTTTGCCGATTTAGACATTTCTACCCGCCAACTTACTTGCGCTGTGCTTGTTGTTTTTGATAAATTATCAGAGCGACAAAAAGAGTTTTTCTATTCGTTTAGTGGCTATATGCAAGATGGTGCTAACCTTCAGCGCGACTATAATTTTGTGGCGGTGTCGTTAGAAAATTCTGAACTTTACTTTATGCAAGACGATAACTGGACAGAGTACGACGCGGATATTGGCGCGCTTTTAGAGACCATATACAGTATGGTTGATAGCGCATACTTATAGTTTAAGTCATAATTTTTCTAGATATTGGTGTTTTGCTTGCAAAAAATTTTAGAATGTGTTATAATGATTAGATAGGTTAAAGGAGATTTATGTTAAAAGATATACTAGAGTATCAAAAAATAGATGTTGCGCTTTTTGAGATAGAGCGCGGGCTTATAAATTCTGCAGAATTTAAAGAGGCGCATAAAATGCAACAGTTTTTAAAACAATGCGAAGAGAGTTTGTCTAAAATGGAAAAGCAGTCTGCAGAACTTTTAGGCTTTTTTAATCAAGCGCTTAAAGCGTATGATGCGACTGCAAAGCGAGCGTTAGAAGTAGAAAAGGCGGCTTCGACAGATGAAAAGGCTATCGGCAATTTTAACAAGATATTAGATGAGATATCTAAATTAGAAAAATCTATAAATGCGCTTAATAAAAATATGGTAGATATTTCTAAAAAGTATGACGATATTGCTAAAAAGTCTACGGCGGCTAAAAAGGCATTTTTAGAAAACAGACAAGCGGTAGAGCAAAAAAAGAAAGACAAGGCGGGCGAGATTACGCGGCTTCAAACAGAGTTAAAAGCGGCAAGCGCAAAAGTTTCTAAAGATTATCTAGAAAAATACAAAGCGCTTAGAAAAGAAAATAAAGTGCCGGCGTATGTAGAGTTATTGTCTAAAAAGAAATGTGGCGGGTGTAGAATGGACCTTGCCCTAAACAAGTTAGACAAACTAAAAGAAAAAGGCTCTACAATAGAGTGCGAGCATTGCAAGAGAATTGTATATAATTTTTAAAAAAGATAATGAGCAAAAAAGTTTTATTTACGGGGATACAGCCCTCGGGTCATCTAACGCTTGGAAGTTACTTAGGCACGATGAGCAAGTGGGCTGAATACAGAAAAGATTATCAGTGTATATATAGTATTGTAGATTTACATACTATAACAGTACCGCAAGAGGCGGCAGCGCTTAAAAAGCGTACGCTAGAGTTTATAGCGGGTTATTTGGCTGTTGGGCTTAAGCCGGAAGAAGACATTATTTTTGTGCAGTCTAATGTACCCCAGCATACACAACTTGCGTGGGTTTTAAATTGCATAACTTATATGGGTGAACTTAACCGAATGACGCAGTTTAAAGAGAAAGTTCAGCGGGGCGAGTTAAACAACAATATAGGGCTTTTTGCATATCCTGTATTGCAAGCGGCAGATATACTGCTATACGACACTTCAGTTGTGCCGATAGGGGAAGACCAAAAGCAACACTTAGAACTAGCGCGCGATATTGCAAGCAGGTTTAACCAGCGCTTTGGAAATACTTTTGTTGTGCCAGAGATGTTTGTTGGGGAAGCGGGGCTTGCGCGCGTAAAAAGTTTGCAAGAGCCAACCCAGAAAATGTCTAAATCGGACGCTAACCAAAACGCGTTTGTAAGCATATTTGATGCGCCAGAGCAAATTATAAATAAGTTTAAGCGCGCGGTTACAGACAGCGACAATAAAATAATTGCAAGCGCAGATAAGCCGGGGGTTACAAACTTGCTTAATATATACGCGGCTTTTAGCGGGCTTACACTTAAAGAAGCAGAGGCTAGGTTTGAGGGCAAAGGTTATGGCGACTTTAAAAAGGCGGTTGGGGAAGTGGTTGTAGAAGGCTTAAAACCTATAAGAGACGAATATAATAAGTTAGTTAAAGATAGCGCCTATTTACAAAAGGTTGTAAAAGACGGCGCAGAAAAAGCGCAAAAATTAGCAAGCAGAAAACTAGAAAAGGTTTACAAAAAATTAGGTTTCGTTACTTAGATAGTGATTATTTACAGACAAATTACTGCCAAGCCAAAATTACTGTAAAGCGAAAAAAAATAAAGCAAACGTAAAAAACTAAAAATTAAAAATCTAAAAAAGGGGAACAACAAAGGGAGTTTAAACTATGAATGAAAGAGCAGAACTGTGTAAATTATTAAACATTTTGGTGTGTTCGTCGGACGGCGAACTGGTTTCTGCTTATAACAAAAAAGTAGAGATACTTAAAGAAGACAGATTTGCAGAGGGTGATAAAGGATATAAGGCGGCTAAAAAGTTGACCAAACTTTATGTATTGTACGAAGATTTTTTAAATCTTTCACAAGTAAGAAAAATGCAAGAAGCAGATTTTTCTGATATAGATAACTACTTAAAGCAAAACAATGTAGACAGAGCGCAAGAACTTTTAGACACGTATAAAGACCGCTCTGCCGCGTGGCATTATTTTCAAGCAATTGTATATTACAAGAAAAAGAATTTAAACGCAAGTTATAATCAGTTAAGTATGGCAATAAGGCTTGATGGTCAGAACCCAAAATATCAAGACGCAATGATGAAATTAAAGTTGTTGTTAAATATGTAAGGTTGTTAAGAATGTTAAATGCTAAATTTTTAATTTTAAATGGTTGCACACGTTAATTCCAAAGCGTTTGAACAGTTACAATACGCACTTTTGTACTAGTCAAAATTGCGACGCTCAGAAGAAATGTGTTTAACAGAGTGTAACAATTAAAAATTTAACATTAAAAATTGAGCATTAAATTAGGAGAGAGATATGCTAGTAAATACTGTTGAGATGTTTAAAAAGGCGTATGCGGGGAAGTACGCTATTGGTGCTTTTAACGTAAATAATATGGAACTTGTGCAGGGCATTATAGAGGCTTGTATAGAACTACGCTCTCCTGTTATATTGCAAGCATCTGCTGGCGCTATAAAGTATGCGGGGCTTACAAACATTATCGCACTAACAAAAGCGGCGCAAGAAGATAGCAAAAAGTTTATAAAGGGCGGGCTTCCGATTGCTTTAAATTTAGACCACGGCGATAGTTTCGAATCTTGCAAACTTTGCATAGATAGTGGCTTTACAAGTATTATGATAGATGCCTCTCACTACGACTTTGCTAAAAATGTAGAACTTACAAAAAAGGTTGTAGACTATGCAAGGCGCGTGGGTGGCAAAAACCCAAGCAAACCAAAATACATATCAGTAGAAGCAGAACTAGGGCGCTTAGCGGGCATAGAAGACAATATAGATGTTAGCGAGGCAGACAGCGCATTTACAGACCCGCGCGAAGTAAGCGAGTTTGTGAAGCAGACGGGGGTAGATAGTTTAGCAATTGCAATAGGCACATCTCACGGGGCGTTTAAGTTTAAAGGCGAGCCAAAACTGCGTTACGATATACTAGAGCAAATACAAAGTTTAGTGCCGGGCTTTCCGCTTGTGCTACACGGGGCGTCTAGCGTGCCGCAAAAATATCTAGACATTATAACTAAGTATGGGGGCGATGTATCGGGTGCTAGGGGCGTGCCGGAAGCTTTGCTTAAAAAAGCAACGAGTCTTGGGGTAAGCAAAATAAACATAGATAGCGATTTAAGAATGGCGTTTACAGCCGGTATAAGAGAGTTTACAGCACAAAACCCATCAAACTTCGACCCACGCAGTTACTTAAAACACGCAAGAGAATACGTAAAAGAACTAGTAAAAGACAAAATCCTAAACGTACTAGGCTCTGATAATAAAGTGTAAAACGTAGAAGTTTATTTTTTGTAGCACTTTTTAAGTCGAGACAAAAAAAGCGAGATAATAACAATGACAACTATCAATACAGAAAAAGCAATTGCAACAAAATGGCTAATGGCAGAAATTGCTAAAGGGGAAGAGAGCATAAAAAATGGGCAATTCACTTCTTATACTGTTGAAGAATTAAAGGCAGGTAAGTTTACTAATGAAATTCTAAAGAAAATAGAGCGCGGAATAAATGCACCGGACGATGAGTTTGTAGAAATAGATGAGTTATAAAATTTAAAACAAGAGCATTAAAATTAAAGTCGTAGCAGATAGTTACGGCTTTTTCTTTTTATTTTGTAAATTTTTCGCTGTTAAATGCTTGTGTTGTTTTGCAAAATATGATATAATAAGTGTATGGTAGAATTAGGAGTGAAGCAAGCAAGCAAGCAAGCAAGCAAGCAAGCAAGCAAGCAAGCAAGCAAGCAAGCAAGCAAGCAAGCAAGCAAGCAAGCAAGCAAGCAAGCAAGCAAGCA
>WQRI01000090.1 GCA_009786825.1 Bacillota bacterium | reverse complement strand
CTTTTCTAGTTTAGAGCCGGCCGCTTCGCCCGCAATTAAAATGTTTGTTGTTTTACCTACACTAGATACAATCTCCCCGCCTAGTTGCTCTATCAGTTTAGCCGCTTCGCTTCTTTTGTAATTTG
This sequence comes from Bacillota bacterium, assembly GCA_009786825.1. Taxonomy (GTDB): domain Bacteria; phylum Bacillota; class Clostridia; order Christensenellales; family WQRI01; genus WQRI01. Next base: position 5,025 of record WQRI01000090.1, on the reverse strand, counting down.
ACAGTGTTCCGGTTATGCAAACCTTTTTATTTGCAAAGGGCAAACTTTCATCTACCACTTTTGCTTGCACATCTTTTACATCTAGCCCCAAAAGTTTTGCCTTATCTATAACAAAAATGTTTTTCTCATCTGCAAAATAGTCTGTCACACTTTTTGCCATAACTTCGCCAAAGTCAGACAATTCTAATAAATCTTCAAAAGTTGCCGCCATTATGTTTTGCAAAGTTTTAAAATTGTTGGCAAGTGTTTTGGCTGCCTTTTGACCAATGTCATCTATACCTAGCGCAAAAATAAATCTGGCAAGTTCTATCTCTTTGCTTTTTTCTATAGCCTGTAGCAATTTTTCTATTTTCTTTTTGCCTAGCCCATCTAAGTTTTTAAGTTTGCTTATTGTATCTTCTGGGTTTTGATTTAGCAAAAACAAATCCGCAAATGTTGGCTTTTCTAGCACGGGTAAAATTTGGCGAATCGTTTTTTCAGACAGCCCCTCTATATCGAATGCGTTTTTGCTAGCAAAGTGTGAAAGTTTAAAAACAATTTGGTCTAGACAATTTTCTTTATTTGTGCAAAACAAATTTGCGCCGTCTTCTATAAGGTTGGCTTTACACGAGGGACAGTTTGCTGGCTTTGTAATTTCTACGCTGCTGTCGTAATGCTCTGTTGCGTATAATATTTCTGGTATAACATCGTTAGAGCGCCGTATCATAACCCTGCTGTTAAGTTTTACACCCTTGCGCACAATATCGTTATAGTTGTTAAGCGTTGCTTGCTTAACTGTAACACCACTTACATCTACGGGGTCTAGGTGCGCAAGTGGCGTTAGTTTGCCCGTTCTGCCCACTTGCCACGTAACCTTGTAAAGAGTTGTGGTTACTTCCTCAGCCTCAAACTTATAAGCAATTGCAAAGCGCGGAAATTTCTCTGTATGCCCCAAACTCTCGTAAAGGCTGCGGTCGTTAAGTTTTATTACAAGCCCATCTGTAAGGTAGTCTAGTTGGTCTTTTTTTGTGGCTTGAGCCTCAAGTTCTGTTTTAAGTTTTTGTACATCACTTGTTACAAACAAGTAAGGGTGCGTGTTCAAATTATTTTCTTGCAAAAATTTTATAACGCTACATTGCGTAGCAAAACTTTTTTGGCTTCCATCTTTTTCTGCCGCGTAATTAACTGCATAAGCAAACAGCGTTAGGTTTCTCTCTTTAGTTACGCGTGGGTCTAAGTTACGTACCGCGCCACTTGCTGCGTTTCTTGTGTTTTTTAAAAACTCTTTTCTGTCTGTAATTTTGGTTGCAGTCTCGTTGTGGATAGTAACCCAATTGTTATAGTTATCGAACGCTGTAAAACTCATAACAATCTCGCAGCCAACCTCAAGCACCCCTTTAAAATTTATAGACAGCGGAACACTTTTTATCGTTGCAACCTGATTAGTGACCAACTCGCCAACAATACCATTACCGCGCGTAGTAGCCTTTGTTAAAAGCCCATTCTCATACGTTAGGTTAATGTTTGTTCCATCAAACTTATACTCTACAGCAAACTCTAAAGTTGGCGCTTGCTCTCGCGCGTCTTGCAAAAGTCGCCTTTCTGCACGCTCTATCCACGCCAAAACATCTTCAAAATTATTTGCCTTATCCAAACTATAAAGCCTAGCCTTATGCGCGTGGCTATCAAAGTGCGTAGATATTTGCGCGCCCACTCGCTTTGTCGGAGAATCCGCCTTTACAAAACCCGTTTGTTGCTCTAGTGCGATAAGTTCGTCTAAAAGCGCGTCAAACTCTTTATCAGATATTACGGGCGCATTTTCTATATAATATAAATGGTTGTGTTTATTAATCTCTTCAACAAGTTGCTCGATTCTCTGCTTTTGCTGTTTGTTTGTCATTTTTTTGTTTTACTCCGAATTCGGCTTTTTTGCCTTAAAGTATAGTGGTATGTGTGTCATATTAGTATGCTTTTGCTTAATTTGTTATGGTTTTACCTAATAAAACCTTGAGTAATTGTCTATCAAGCACTTAATTTAATAACTCTATTGGCGCAAATTGTAAAGATAAATCTTTTATACCCAGCCCCTCAAACGCAACAGATAATATTAAGTTGGGGCTATCCCCTTTGGTTGCTATAATAGTACCCTCGCCAAACTTTGGGTGCATAACTTTTTTACCAAGCGCATAACCCGCGCTTTCTTTGGTTGGCTTTTCTAAATTGGTTCTGCCACCCTTTATAGTGTTGTTTGTGTGAAGCGAAATGTTTTGCTTTACAGGTGGTGTATTGCCCCGACTACCACTAAAACCAGCACCGCCACTAGTTCCACCACCAAAACTATTACTACTCGGGTCGGCGCGAAAACTTGTTACAAACCCCAACTCTTTTAAAAATCTAGATGCCGCAAAGTTTTGACGCTGACCGTGATAGAACCTAGACTTTGCCCTAGAAAAATAAACTAACTCTTTAGCCCTTGTTATAGCAACGTATAACAAACGGCGCTCTTCTTCCAATTCACTTGTGTCGTAATTTGCCCTACTTACCGGAAAAATATTTTCATCTAACCCCACAACAAAAACAACCCTAAACTCTAAACCCTTACAAGCGTGTATGGTAGAAAGCACAATCGCTTCACTCTCTATCTCTTCATCCGATGTGGTAGTTAGCGTTACAGATTGTAAAAAGTCTGCAAGCCCCGCTTCCTTATTTTTTTTAGAAAACTCTACCGCGTTACCAACAAGTTGGTGTATGTTTTGTATTCTGTTGGTGTCGTCTTCTAGCCCGGTTTTGTAACTCTCCATAAAGCCCACAGTTTCTATAATGTAAGAGAAATATTCGTGCAGGCTTAACTTTTTCTCGCTCTCTTTTAAGTGTAGTATCAAATCTTTAAACGCGCTTAACTTACTTCTTGCCGCGTTTGATAACACAGGAAACCTTGCTTTGTTATCTATATCTAAAACTACATCTACTATGTTTGTTTTGTTGTCGACAGCAAGTTTTTCTATCTGCGCAATTGCCGTATCCCCAATGCCACGCCTTGGCGTGTTTATAATTCTTTTAAAGGCGTCCGTATCTAGCGGGTTAGTTATAAAGCGTAGGTATGCTAAAATATCTTTAATCTCGCGCCTTTCATAAAACTTAAAGCCACTATAAAATATGTATGGGATATTGCGCTTAAGCAACTGATTCTCTATAGTGTTAGACAGCGCGTTAACACGCATTAAAATCGCAAAGTCTTTACCACTATAACCTTGTCGCTTCAGTTTTGCAATCGCCTCTATAATATATTCAGCCTCTTGATATTCATCGTGCGCGTTAAAAAACTGGCACGTAACACCCTCTGCGTTTTGCGTGTAAAGGGTTTTTTCTTTTCGGCTTTTGTTGTTTTTTATAAGCAGATTAGCGCAATCTATAATGCGCTTTGTAGAGCGATAGTTTTGCTCTAGTTTGTAAACCGCCGCGGGTTGCGCCGTGCCACACGGAAGGCTACCCCCAAACTCGTTTTCAAAATCTAGTATGTTGTTTATGTCTGCACCGCGCCAACCATATATACTTTGGTCTTCATCGCCTACCGCAAAAATGTTTTTATGCCCGCCATACAAAAGTTTTAAAAGTTTAAACTGCACCTTATTAGTGTCTTGAAATTCATCTACGTGAATGTACCTAAACTGGTTTTGCAAGCGCTGTAAAACACTCGGGGTTTGCTTTAACAATTTGTAAGTAACAAGCAACAAGTCATCAAAGTCTAGCGCGTTAGAATTTTGTAAATGGTTATCGTACTGCAAAAAAATCTCTACAATCCGCTCTGTCTCACAGCCACGCCCCCTGTTGTTTTCTGTAAAGGGTATATACTTATCAAGTTTGTCCATTTGGTTTTGGCTTAAGTAGTAGTCTAAATCACTTCCGCTAAGCCCATCGTTTTTAGCCGCGCCTATTACGTATTTTAGTTTAGACAAAATTCTGTCCGCCTCTTTCTTTTCTAAGCCGTGCTTTTTAACAATCTCTTTTAAAACGCGCTCTTTATCCGTATCCGTGTAGATAGAAAAGTTACGATTATATTTGCCAGAACTTACCATAGCGCCACTTGTAAGGTTGTCTGTCGAGCCAACACCGCCTACACTTGTCGAATTCAACAAACTACTAGTGCTTGAATTTGCTTGTCCACTACCACTATCACTTTTACCGCCACTATCGCTATTGTCGCTGTTGAAGTTTTCTATAAACATACGCAAAAGTTTTGCGCAAAGGCTATGAAATGTAGACACCCACAAGTTGTTATAACCCTTTATGTGCATTAGTCGCTCGCGCATCTCAACTGTCGCTTTATTTGTAAAAGTTATAGCAAGTATGTTGTATGGCGGTACGTTTTTTTCTTCTAGCAAATAAGCAATGCGCGAAGTTAAAACACGCGTCTTTCCGCTACCTGCCCCCGCAATTACTAAAACAGCCCCCTCTGTGTGCTTTACGGGCGGCATTTGTTCCGAAGATAATTTTTCTAATTCTGTAGACATTTTATTTATTTTTGAGATGTAATTGTGTTATGCTTTGTGGTAGTGTAATTAATGAAGTGATTTGAATTAGTGATATGATAGGTGCGATGTGCGATTGTAAATGTGACCTACAAAAACCTTTTGGCACAAAATTAGCCTGTATACAAAGTATTACAGGCTAGAGATTTAATGATTTTTTTGTAATAGAGTTGTTCCGTAATCTAGACGCGAAGCAGTTTGAAGCAATTTTAGATACAGCACAAGGCGTTTTTGACGCACGTACTTTATGTACGTAAGGAAAAAACAACGCGGTGATGTGGTAAAATTGCAAAAAAATGCTCGCGGATACGGTTACGTAACAACTCTACAGACTAGACTTACTGCTGCGCTTTCTAGCAGCCTCGTCTTTCTTTTTACGCTTTATAGATGGCTTTTCGTAGTGTTCTTTTTTGCGCAAATCTCCCAAAATTCCGTCGCGCTGACACTTACGCTTAAAACGCTTAATTGCGTTTTCTAACGACTCGTTATCTCCAACCTTAACAGTAGACAAACTAAA
>WQRI01000089.1 GCA_009786825.1 Bacillota bacterium | reverse complement strand
CCCCCCGTCGTGATTGTCAAGCGAGTTTTGCGCTGGGGTATAAAGCATATTATTTAAAGCGTAATTTCCATTTTTGTAGTTTAAAACAAAAACCCTTTTCATACAACTATTTTATCAAATTACAAAAAATTTGTCAAACAAATGCACTAACAAAATATTTATTTTCTACTAGAGTGCTAACGTTTGAATAACTTGTCTAACTCTTTCATAGTTATTGCTATTATTGCTGGTCTGCCGTGTGGGCAGGTGATTTGCCCTGTTGTTTTGAATTGGTGTAGTAGGCTTACTATGTCTTGCTTTTGAAGTGTGTCGCCTGTTTTTACTGCTCTTATGCACGCGGTTTTTGCTATGTGTTCTAGTATTAGGTTGCTGGTTTTTAGTTTTTTGTATTCGTATGCTAGCAACTCATCTAAAAAAGATTGTAGCGGTATGTTTGTAAAACTAGATGGAATTTCTGAGAGCCTATAAGTTAGATGCCCAAACTCTGATACATCAAACCCTATGTCTGCTAGGTGTGGCAACAGCCTATCAAGCACTTCCGCTTGCTTTGAATTAAGCGTAAAAACATACGGCACTAGAAGTGGCTGAGAAATAAGCCCTGTCTTTGTGTCGTAGGCATTTTTTATTTGTGTATAAAGCAAGCGTTCGTGAATTGCGTGCTGGTCTATTAAATATAAAACGTCTGCTTGCTCTACCAAAATATATTTATTTTTAAACACACCGATTATTGAAGTTGCTATAGTGTCTGCTTCAAAATTGTTGTCGCCTTGTATGATATCTGCAAGCCCCGCTTGCTGAGCCACTTGTCCCAACTTTTTTGAATGCTGAGCCAACGCTTCAGCACCCAACCCTTGCCCAGTAGTTGCAGAATGTTGCGCGCTTGCGCGTGCATTTTTAACTTCTGAAAATACGCTAGCGCCCGATTCACTAAGTATTTTGGGCTTTTTCGTAGTACTATGCGTGGTAGAGTAGTTTGTATTTGCTAAAAAGCCCGCAAAATCTGTTACTTGCGAAGCACTAGCCTTGCTTTGCACACCTTGCTTAGTTATAACCCTTGTAGCAGTAGATGCATTATCCGCACCGACACCAGCACCACTCACGCCCGTACTACCAACGCCAACAGTATCCGCACCCCTTACATTCACATCAACAACACCAACAACATTCGCTTTAGAAAACCCGCTAACAGACTTACCCACCTTATTACTTAGTGATCTTGGAATCTCAAGTGTTTCGAAAAGTGCTTTTTCTACCGCGCTGTTAACAAAGTTGTAGACTTCTGTCTCGTTAGAAAACTTAACATCTATCTTACGCGGGTGTACGTTGATGTCTACCAAATTATACGGCATATTTAAATACAGCACAAAAAATGGGTGCTTCCCATCCCCCGCGTGCTGTTTGTAAGCATCTGCCACCGCGCTTGCAATAAGTGGGCTAACAACAACCCTGCCATTTAAAATTGTAGTCTGAGCAGATTTTGTAGACTTAAAAATATTAGGCTTGCCCACAAAGCCATATAAATTATAAGTCGGCGTTTGCTTTGCGTTGTTTACTGTATGCTGTATGCTGTCCCCCGTATGCTGAATGTTAAGTTGCGCTTCTAAATATACAGTCTCACTTAGTATGCTTGCTTTGTAAACAGTTGTTAGTGCTTCTTCTTTGCCCCTGCCCGAAGAGCGATAAACTTCTTTTCCATCTATAGAATATCTAAACGCAATTCTCGGGTTTGCTAGTATAAATTTTTGCACCAACTCTGTTACTCTGTTTGTTTCTGTTTTATCTGACTTTAAAAACTTTAGCCTTGCCGGTGTGTTAAAAAACAAATTGCTCACACTAAAGTACGTACCCTTGGGGGCGGCTTGCTGGGCAAGGCTTTCAACCTTGCCCGCCTTTAATATAATTTTGCCGCCAAGCCCACTATCAACTTCACCCCCAACTTGAGATGTAACTTCTATCTCAGACACACTTGCTATGCTTGCAAGCGCTTCGCCCCTAAAACCTAGGCTTGCAATTTGCTCTAAGTCGGACGCCTTGCCTATTTTGCTTGTTGAATGGGGCAAAAAAGCCCGCTCTAGCATATTAAACAAAATGCCCGCGCCATTGTCAGAAACTTTTATGCGCCTTTTGCCTGCCATCTCAATTGCAATAACTATACTGGTAGCACCAGCATCTATGCTGTTCTCAACCAACTCTTTAACAACAGAACTTGGGTTTTCTACAACTTCGCCCGCAGATATCTTGTTGTAAATTTCTGGTGGCAACAAATTAATTTTGTGATTTATTTCTTTCATAATATAATTTTAAATGCTAAGTTTTAAATGTTAAATGTTTGCATACATTAAATGCTGTGGTTTTGAACAGTTAGAAGTTTCGTATGTGCGCAATTTGAAAGTTAACCACACTTTAAAAATTACGCCCCGTAAAATGATTTAGCCCCTTGTATAATTTTGACCGCGCAAGCGGGGTGAAATCATTTAAAATTTAACATTTAGCATTTAAAATTGTAATAAGCTTTCGCGCCCCCTATAATTTTGTCTGCTACTTGCTCTGGTGTTAGGTTGCTACTGTCTAGTATTAAATCGAAGTTTTTTGGGTTATGAATCTCTAGCCCATAAAGTGACTTGAAGCGAGTTTTCTCTTCTTTTGTTCTTGCTTCTATTTGGCTTTTTGCATCGGCAAGGTCTTTATAATTTTCTTCCGCGCCTCTGTTTGCATTTAGTATGCGCTTTGCGGCAGTAGCACTATCCACCGCTAAAAACACCTTGAAAGAGTGCGGAATAAAATGCCACGCAAGGCGACTATCAAAAATTATTTTATCCCCCGCTCTCTCTCTCCCAATCTCTACCACCGCGTTATCAATTTTTTTATCAAACTCTGGGTTCTCTTTCATATACACGTTAAACTCTAGAGTAGTCATACCCAAAGCAAGCCCTTTGTCGCGCTGAATGCGCCCAGTAGAATAAACCTCATAGCCATAACGCTCGGCTAAAATATTACACACGGTAGACTTACCGCTTCCTAAATTTCCTGCTAATGTAATAAACATAATTTTTTCTCCATTTTTTTATCCAAACTTGTTTGATATACTCGGCTAAAACATAGTACTATGTGTGTCATATTAGTATATATATTGCTATTTCTGCTTATTTTCTAGGCTTTCTAATATCTCTTTAGACCTATCCACCACCGCGTTTGGTATGCCTGCAAGTTTTGCTACTTGTATGCCGAACGATTTTGCCGTGCCACCATCTTGTATTTTTCTTATAAAGTTAAGCACACCCTCAATTTCTTTTGCTGTGAATGATAGGTTAAAGATATTTGCAAAATGGTTTTCTAAATTAACAAGTTCGTGATAGTGTGTTGCAAAAAGTGTTTTTGCTTTTATGGTGGTTGCTATATGCTCTAACACAGCCTGTGCAATGCTAACCCCATCGTAAGTAGATGTTCCGCGCCCTATCTCATCTAGTATTAAAAGTGAATTGCTTGTGGCATTTTTTAGTATGCTTGCAACTTCTAACATCTCTACCATAAATGTAGACTGCCCGTAGGCTAAGTCGTCTGACGCCCCTATTCTTGTAAAAATTCTGTCTAAGAGTGGCACATCTGCCTTTTGCGCCGGTACAAAACTGCCTATATGCGCAAGCAAAGCAATAAGCGCCGCTTGTCGCATATACGTAGATTTACCCGCCATATTAGGTCCGGTAATAATTGCTATCTTTCTTTTGTTGTTGTCTAAAAGCACATCGTTCGCAACAAACGGCTCTTCTTGCAAACTTTCTACAACGGGGTGTCGCCCATCTTTTATAGCCAAACTCTTAACGCTTTCGCTGATTTTTGGGCGCACATAGTTATGCTTTATAGCGCTTAAACTTAAGCCAAGCAAAGCATCTAAATGCGCAAGCGCCTTTGCAACCTGCTTTAGTGTAGACACGTTGCGCTTTAGCGCTTCTTTAATTTGTATGTACAGCCTTACTTCGAGTTCTACAGCAAGCGCTTCCGCATTCAAAATTTTGTCTTCTAGTTGCTTAAGTTCGTCCGTTATATAGCGCTCTCTATCCGCAAGGGTCTGCTTCCTTTTGTATCTGTAAGGCACGTTGTCTGCCTCTCGCCTGCTAATTTCTATGTAATAGCCGTGAACCTTATTAAACGCAACTCTCAAACCTTTTATGTTGGTTGCTTCGCGCTCTGCCTTTTCTAATTCTATAAGCCACTCTTTGCCCTGCACTTTTATATTTCTGTACTCTAAAAGTTGTTTGTCGAATTCTGGTTTTATATAGCCACCATCTCTCATATGCGCAGGTGGCGGGTTTACGATTGCCTCGTATAAAAGTTTTCTTAACTCGGTGTGGTCTGTAAGGCTAGTCGCTATGTTTTTTAATAGGCTTGGTAAAGTAGCGGTCGTATCGTTTTGTTTTGCGCCCCTTGTTTCACCCGCCCTACCCAGCAACAACTGGCGCAAAGCCGGTATAACATTTAGTGTGGTTAACAAACTAATGCACTCTCTAGGCACTATCTTGCCCGTTGCTATGCTTGCACTTAAGCGCTCTACATCTTTAGTTTGCTTCAGCAAATCTTTCAAACTCTCGCGCAAAACAATGTCGCCCACAAAAAACTCAACTGCGTCCAAACGCGCATTTATAATATCACTATCTTTAAGCGGGTTCTCAAGCCAATGCTTTATAACCCTTGCCCCCATATTAGTAACCGAATTGTCTACAACATCTAGCAAACTTCCGTGTCGCTTTCTCTCTTTATAACTCTCAGTAATCTCTAAAGACCTTCGCGCATTACTATCCAAAACAAGCCCGCTACCCTCTTTTACAACATCTATGCTGTCTATATTTTTGAGTGCGGTTTTTTGAATGCGCTCTAAATATTCTATAAGCGCGCCAAGCGCACGTATACCAATTTGGCGCTCTGTTTTGCTATCAAAGGCAATTGCCCCCGTTTTTACGTATTTAGATAGTAGTTTGTCTGCCATAGTACTATCAAAACTCCACTCGTACGTAGCAGAAAAGGGCGGAAGCGCCTTATTTTTAACAACTGTTAGGTCGAAACTTTTAACAAAAATACTCTCGTTAGATATAATTTCTGTTGGTGCAATTTTGCTAAGTGTAGTAACTATAAAGTCTATTGTTGGGTGCTGTTCTAAATTTCTTGCGTTTAACGCTAAATGCCCCTCGCCTATTTTGTTTTTCGTATGCCCCAAAAAATCGTCAAATAAAGATTGCTGAGCGCCACTCGC
>WQRI01000088.1 GCA_009786825.1 Bacillota bacterium | reverse complement strand
TACGCTTAAAACGCTTAATTGCGTTTTCTAACGACTCGTTATCTCCAACCTTAACAGTAGACAAACTAAACACCTCCCTATCCCTAACCGGACAACCATAGTTATATTTTTAAGTGTAGCACATATAAAAGCAAAAGTCAAATATTTTCGCACAAGTTTTTTATAAAAGATATAAAGCCATCTTTAGTCTCGGGGTGCTGAATACCGAACTGCACATTTGCTTTAAGGTAGCCTAACTTACACCCAATATCAAAAAAGGGCTGCTCGTACAAATATGTATACGCTTCCATTTGTGCGGCAAGTATATTTATAGCGTCCGTTAAAAGTGGCTCGGCTTGTATCTCGCGCCCCCTAACTTGTTCGCCCCTAACTTGCTTGCACATATCTTGCCCCATAATAATTTGTTCTATATATTCGAAAATTTTCTGCGGAAAAATATAGCGCCCAAAAACTGCCAAATTAGATGGTGCTTCGCCCGTTGGCTTTTCTATAATATGCTTTATACGCCTTAGCCCACCCGCGCTCTCTCTCGCACTTCCATTCTCGCCCGCTCTATCACCCGCGCCTACATTCTCGCGCGCTCTCTCACCTACACTCTCTGCCTCACTATCGCCCGCGCTCTCACCTGCCTTAGTAAAAGTCTGCACACAGCCATACTTGCTTATCTCACTTTTGCAAACTTCTTTTACCGAAATATAGCACGCCCTTTTTTTACTATGCATAAGCAACATATTTGCCGTGTCAGATTTTTTGCTAGGTAGCAAAATATTATCCCCCAAAGCAACTAAAAAATCGCCCTTATAATTTCCTTCAGAAATTTTATTCTTAGCCAAATAAATTGCATCTGCAAGCCCTTTGGGCTGCTCTTGAATTATGTAGTGTATGTTGGCTAAATTATTTAGCGCCCGCATCTCTTTAAGTAAACTATCACTTCTAGCGCACACACCTTGCTTACTAGCAAGCGCACTTTCTATCCGAGTACACTCAGAAAAATGTTGCTTAATTAAATATTTATTTTGCGCAATTACTAAATAAATGTCTGTAATTCCGGCAGCAACTAACTCTTCTATAATTATTTGCAAAGCGGGCTTATCCAATATCGGAAGCATTTCTTTAGATACAGATTTTGTTATAGGCAAAAATCTCGTACCCAAGCCACCCGCTGGTATAATTGCTTTTTTAACTTTCATAATCTAAATGCTTCGCCCCCACCAAAAACATACTATTATGTCTGCCATAGTAGTATGTTTTTGGCGAAATTTGCACGCTTTAACTACTACTATTGCAATGGTAATACATTTTTGCTAAAATTTATCTAATTTTATTGACTATAAAAGGCACTTGTATTATAATAATTATATGCCGTAAACAATAATAAAGTACCACACCAAACATAGCCTACAAACCCTAAAAGCCCAGCCCACAACAAATATAAACCTATGACAAACGAAAGAATAATTTTACACTGTGATATAAACAACTTTTTTGCTAGTGTTGCGTGTTTAGAAAACCCTACGCTAGTAGGCTTTCCTGTTGTTGTTGGCGGTAGTGAAAAATCGCGCAAAGGCATTGTGCTTGCCAAAAATATGGAAGCAAAACTTTTGGGCATCAAAACGGGTATGCCCCTTTTTAAAGCGCGCGAACTTATACCAACCCTGATTACTGTTGGCTCAGATTTTGGCAAGTACTCTGAATATTCTAAAAAGATAAAAGAAATTTATATAAGGTATACACCCCAAGTTGAGAGTTTTGGTATGGACGAATGCTGGCTAGACATAACGGGCTGTATGAAGTATTTACAAAAACACAAAACGCCTCTGCAAATAGCACACGAGATTAGAAAAACTGTAAAAAGCGAAACCGGTCTGACAATTTCTGTGGGGCTGTCTTTCACTAAAGTTTTTGCAAAACTAGGCTCTGATTACAAAAAGCCCGATGCCGTTACCGAGATTACAAGAGATAATTACAAAACGTTTGTGTGGAATATGCCCGTGAGAGAACTGATGGGGGTTGGGCGCAAAACAAACAAAGTGCTAGAAAAACTTAGCGTATACACCATAGGCGACCTAGCAAAAGCAGACACCAGCGCGCTTAAAAAAACCTTAGGTGTTATGGGCGTAAGGCTACAAAAAGAAGCGCTTGGTGAGGGCGACACTTATGTTGAAGAATACCTAGCGCACTCCCCTGCCAAAAGCGTTGGGCGCGGCACTACAACACCAAACGACCTAACAAGCACGCCACAAGTAAAAGAATATATCAAAAAGTTATCAGATGAAGTGGGCGCAAAACTTCAAAAAAATAACCAACTAGCAAGCGGGGTTGCACTAAAAATAAAAGACAATCAGTTTAACTCTTTTATCAGACAAAAGGCTTTAAAAGCACCCACGGCAGAACCAGCCGAAATAGCAAAAACAGCCTCAGAACTTTTTACAGAAAACTATAACCTAACAACCGATTTACCCATAAGGGCTTTAAGGGTAACCGCAATAAATTTACTAGACCTTTGATAGACTTTTAAGAGTAGTATCTGCGCTTGTAAAATAACAATACTCTGAGGCAGTACTTCTAGCGCAGTACTTCTGACTTGTAAATTAATTAACAAAATTCATTTATTTTTCAAAAAAATTTTACACCCTTTATTTACTTTACATTTTTAAACAAAAAGTGTATACTATATGTATTAAATTTTATTCGAGTGACTAACTGTCTAATGCAAGTTATTCACTATCAAATTTGAGGTACAAAGGTTTATGAAAAATACTTTTAGCACAAAACACAAAAGAGTAATAGCAAAAAGAATAATGGTTGTTACTCTTTCTTTTATTTTGGTTGCATCTAACTTTGTAGGCATTTTGTTTTCTGGCAACAGAACTTTTTTCTTTGCAAACGCTAACACAGCCACAAATACATTTACTGCAACAAATGCAAACACCACACTTGCAAACGTAGACAGTAGCGTAATGCGCACACCTGCAAACCTATCTTTCACATCGGCAAACGCGCCAACACTATTTGCGGTTTCGGGTAACATTTTGGTTGTTTACTCTAACTCTGCCGTTTACAAATTTAACCACCAAACAAGGCAACTTATAGGCTACTTCACAACAAACTACGACACTAGCATTGGCACAGCCAGAGCAACGCGCCTACTACTAACCCCTACCCACCTTTTTGTAGCATACGAAAACAGAATTATACAATACCCTTTAAGCACTATCAGATTATCTAACAGCCCGACCCTATCTTCTACCGCTCAAACACTTTTTGTAGGCACAGTTAGAGATATAGATATAATAGGCAACTACCTTTTTATACTAACACAGCAAAACACACTTATCAGACAAAGCATAACCACTAACGGCGCTAATGGCGGTAATAATGGTGGTGGTGGCAATAATGGCGGTACTGGTGGTGGTGCTACTACCCCACCTATAGACAACAACACAACCCCACCGCAATACCCAACCTACCCACAATACCCACCGCAGTACACACCACAGTACCCCCCACAATATCCACCGCAATATCCTTACTACCCAACCTACCCATACATACAATCACAAACCCAACAACCTAACCCTACCCCACAAACTACCCTAACAACCAACAACGGAAGTGGCGCTGAGATAAACCTAAACAACTTGATATCCGCACCAGTCGCTATAAGCGCAATATCTGCCAACTCGGTTTTAATAGCAGGTAGCGGAATCGTTTATATGCTAAGCGACTTAGAAAACCATAACGTACGCCCCTTCCCAACACCATTCACAAGAATATCAGATATAGCAAACGACGGCGGCAACATCTTTGTTGTTGGTAGTGGCAACTTGTCAAGAATAAACATTGTAAACCCGACAAACACCACAACTGTAGAAGTTTCGGCTTACAGCCACTTAAAACTAAGCGCGGGCAGACTATACCTTTTAAACGAAAACCGCTCGCAAATTTTGGCTTACCCAAATTCCCTTGCAGGCTCACCTACCTTAATTTTTGAAGCATCATCTAATGCGACAGGTGCTTTCCGCGCCCCGTCCGACACGGCATACTATAATGGCAGAGTTTTTGTAGCAGACACGGCTAACAACCGCGTTCAAGTAATAGAGGCGGGCGGTGCGGTTGCTAGACAGATTTCCATACTAAGACCAAACTTTGTAGACATTTGTGCAGACGGCTACATCTACATCGTATCCAACAATTCTACGCTCTACATATTTAACCAAAACTTACAACCGAAAACACAATCTGCACACAGCGCTTCAACTCAATTTAGCGCCACATCACAATCGGCATCACAACCAGCGTGGCAATCAGCAACAAACTCTATTACCGGGCTTGCAACTTCAAACGACGGCAACATATTTCTACTAATAGATGGCAACATTCACAAAAAAGCGCACGGCTCAGATACATTCTTACCATTCGCCCCTTTCCAACCAACATTTATATCGGGCGAACACGCTTTGCAAATTGCAACCGGCTATTTTGGCTCTGTAATATATGTTTTAACAAGCGACAACCTTTTGGCTTTCAGAAACCTTGGCAGACTAGAACCACTTATCAGACAGCCCGTAAGTGTCGGTCAAAACGCCTTAGGCATCAACCCACACAGCATAACGGCTATGATGGCAGACTACTTCGGCTTCGTATATTTAGTTAACCCAAACTTTATAACAAACGGGCAAAGCCAAACAGTTATACACAGAATTATCAGAGAAGGCAACAATTTTGTAAGAGACACATCCGCCACTTACCTAGACACAATGTTTACCGCTTTAGATTTTACAGCAGACATTATCAACCCAAACCCATTAAGCGTGCTAACTAACAGCATCACCCTAACCCCTAGCGGCGAAGTATTACTAACAGATGGGCGCAACCACATAGTGCGGGTTATCTGCATAGGCGCAAGCACGTACGACACAGCACCACCCGCTGGGCTTGGTGGCTTTATAGAAACCTTAGCCGTTGCGCGCATTAGTGCAGACCTAACCATATTCCCTAACACAGCATCTTTCGAGGGCGTTATGGGCAAGCGGTACGAGCGCGTAGTTATCACACACTTCAGCCCAAGCTTAAACGCATATCGCGTAATATACAACAACCGCTTTGGCTTTATAACGGGCGACGAAAGGCTTTTGCTACAGCGCCAAAGTTACTCTACCCTTTGGGAATATTGCGCTTCTACCGGCGCGGTAGATGCATACCCGCCAATACTACTACCAGACCACACCGCAAGTTTTAATGCG
>WQRI01000087.1 GCA_009786825.1 Bacillota bacterium | reverse complement strand
AAACGGCGGGCGAAGCACAGGGCGCAAGTGTTGGCGTGCAAAATGATGGGCATTACGATAGCGATTTGTGCGACTGTGCTTCGTGCAAGCCAACAAGCCAGCACCAAGGCGCATTGCAAGATTTAAAGAATTTTGCCGCGTCACAGCAACTAGAACATCAGCATTCACAACCTTTTCAACCAGAGCAATTTCAAACACAACAATTCCAGCAACCACCTTTCGACGCGCAACAATTCGAAACACAATCTTTTGAACCACAACATTCTCAACCACAGCACGCAGAGCAACCACAGTCTTTTGAAGCACCACATTTACAGACACACGAGGCAGAGCAAGATTTTCATACACAGTATTCCGAGGCTGAGAGTTCGTACACGCAAAGCGATATAAAGGACGAGCAGTTAACAGACGATGTTATAAACAGAATAAACAAAGCGGCAGAAAAACTAGACCTAAACCAATTTAACGACAACAACCAAACCGAATTCGAAGCAGAGCATTCAGATATGTCATACGGGCAGAGCAACGACTTTGGTAGTTTTGCAAATGAAAACAACTATGCAAGTGGCGACTATACGGGTGAGTTTAAGGGTGATTTCGGCGGTGACTATAAGGGCGACTTTAGCGGTGAGTTTGGCGATGATTATACAGATAATTTTACAGCCAATCACAACCAAAGCCACAACCCAAACCCTACAAGCGAAACTCAGCCAAGCGGGTACAAGCCACCTATGCCAAAACAGCGCGAGCGCTTTATACAAAGCAAGGCAGATAAAATTGATATACCTTTTGCGGTAACAAATATGCAACAAGAACCACCACCGCCACCGATTAATGTGCCACCCCTAAAGCCACAACTTAGCAATTTGCAAACTGCGCACAGAAATGACAACCTAAAGGTAGAGCGCCCAACCCTTAGCGGAAGTATGCCTTTACAACCCATAACTAATAGTGCGGTAGCCAATAAATCGGGTAATGCTAATAGTAGGGCGGGCGTAAATGTAGCATCTAACCAAGGTAGAATACCGCTTAAATTCGAGAGCGCAGATGAGATAATGGCTTCTATAAAAGAGTTATCCAGGCAAGGTGGCTCTATGCAAAAAATGCAACACTACGCAAACAGACTTCACGAAGAGCGCCAAAAAACAGAAAACAAAACGCCAGACCAACAAAGAAGGCTAAACGAAGCGCTGGGAGAGCTTGTTAAAGCAATGACAAGATACCAATCTAGCAACTAGCATTAATACGAGCAATTTTTAAAAATTCTAAAAGCAGTAAACTAGTTTTTAAGTTTACTGCTTTTTGCTGTAACTGTGGTGCTAAGCGGTGGTATTTGTTAAGGGCATTCGGCAAATATTAAATTTTTGTTAACTTTTTTAAAAAAACTTTTGCAAAATTGCTTGACTTATGATTTAATATGTGATACCATTTAAATATACAATTTTTTTCAAAAATTTACAAAGCAAAAAAGTCTAATTGTTTTAGATTTTATTAATGGAGAAACAGATGAAAAAACAAAATAGCATAATTAAAAAAGCAAAAGCACTTATCGTTATAGCACTAAGCATACTTACCGCATTAAGTTTTGCGGCTTGTAGTAATGGTGGAAGCGATACGGTTTGGCTAAGCCCAATGCTTAGTTTTAATACTCAAACTAACGAGACTCATAAATGGGATAGCGAGTATACGCTTTATCGCCACAGCGCACTAGGCAATATTGTTTTTAGAGGCGCGGGCGGCACAGATGATATTGCCATTACGCCCGAAGCACTAATTGCGGGCGGCGCTGTAAAGGCTTCTGTTGGTGTAGCCTACGGCGGAGACAAGCACCACCTTGTTAGGATAGTTGCATTCGCATACACATTTTTTAACCACGACAGACCGCTAAGAATGGCGCACGTTCCGCAAGGCATTATGGTTTTGTGGCACAACCCCGCTAACAACCAATGGTTTAATCTAATTCAGAACTCTATCGGTGGCGCTGTGCAAACGGGCGGTGTGCATAACGATGGGCTAGTAAGTTTAAGAAACGGAAGCAACCAACTAAGCAAAATAATAGATGGCAACACAAATTTAAGTTTTGATGTTTTTATAGTGCCTTTGCACGCACCGACAAGGGAAGATGTTTACACAAGAAGTGGCTTTGTAATTCAACTAGCGCTAGACACGCCAGACTTAGACAATCACTTTCACGGGTACGAAATTTTAGTGTCTAGCAACACGGCAATTGTTATCACGCCGTAGTAAACCACTTGCAAACTTTTTGCAAAATTTATTTTAAACTAGCAAATTGTCTGTATTAAAGACACATCAGCAAAATTTAAATGGAGTAAATTCAGAATGAAAAAAATATACAAAAGATTATTCTTAACACTAGCAATAATTTTCGCCTGCGTTCCCGCGCTATTTGTTTTCAGCGGGTGTAACAATCGCGATAGAGACCCAGACATTGTAGTAACAGTTTTTCCGCTGTACGACTGGACGCGCGTAATTTTGGGCGACAACCCGAGCGGGCTTACTGTTAGATACTTACTCAGTAGCGGGGTAGACCTACATAACTATCAGCCCTCAGTACAAGACTTTGCGGCTATAAGCACAACAAGTCTGTTTTTGTGGATAGGCGGCAAGTCGGACGGCTGGGCTTTAAACGCGCTTGCAAATCCGCGAAACTCAGATAGGCGAGATGTGGCACTAATGCGCCTTTTAAGCCTAGATGAGACAATGCTTTTTCCAGAACTAGATGGACCGGACGCGCCAGATGAGTGTTGCGGGGGTGCGAATCACGATGAACACGTGTGGCTATCTTTAAGGTTTGCTATGCGTTTTGTGCAAACGATTAGAGATGAGATTATCCTGCTAGACCCGCAAAACGCAGATGTTTACTACGCAAACGCGGCTTATTACATAGAGCAACTGCAACAACTTGATACGCAGTTTGAATACGTGGTAGAAAACGCTCCGCGCGATACAATACTAGTGGCAGACCGCTTCCCGTTTTTGTACTTGGCGGTAGACTACGGCATAAACTTTTTTGCGGCGTTTGATGGGTGTGCTGCGCTTGTAGAAGTAACGCCGGCGCGCCTTGCGTTTTTGGCGGGCAGGGTAGATGCTTTGGCGCTAGATGTTATTTTAATAGTAGATAACCGCCCGCTTGCAAATGCGGTAATAAATGCCTCTAACAGAACCCCGCAGATTTTAACGCTTACGTGCTTTCAGTCGGTCTCTAGTGTGCATATTAGCGCGGGAAAAACATATCTAGATGGTATGCGGGCAAATTTAGAAGCACTCGCCAAAGCGCTTGATATATAAAATTTTTGCCGGTTTCGGCTAAAGCCTGCAAAGGTCAAAAATTTTATATATCGGCGCGCTGACGATGCTTCGTCCTAGCGGACAGCAAAATCTAAATGGTCTGTAGGGACAATTCTTTTAGGGAGTATTTGTGGCGGGCAAAAAATAAAGTTCGGTCACTCAAAAAATATTATGGTTTTACTTGAAGTAGGCGAATTAGTATTAGGTTACGACTCAAAGCCAATAGCAAGCGATATTAACTTTGTCGTAAACAGCGGAGACTATCTTTGCATTGTTGGCGAAAACGGAACGGGCAAAAGCACATTACTTAAAGCAATACTCGGGCTTAACCCGCCAATCTCTGGCTGGCTAGAGTTTAACCTAGCGCAAAACGAAGTTGGCTATATGCCACAACAAACCAACATTCAAAGAGATTTTCCAGCATCTGTAAAAGAAGTTGTGATGTCTGGCAATATAAGTTCGCAAAAGTGGTGGCAACCCTTTTATAATGCAAAGCAAAAAGAGTTAGCGAATAATGCCTTGCAAAAAACAGGTCTTGCAGACCTAGAAAATAAGTGCTACCGCGAGCTTTCCGGCGGTCAGCAACAAAGGGTGTTGCTTGCAAGGGCGCTTGTGTCCGCAAAAAAACTAATTATCTTAGACGAGCCAACAGCAGGGCTAGACCCAGACGCCGCGCGCGACTTTTACGAAACACTTAAAAACTTAAACTCAGCAGAACTAACAATAATAATGGTTACCCACGATATAGAAAATGCAAAAAAATATGCAAGCCACATCTTACACTTAAAAAAAGAAGGCTACGTTTTTAGCCCGGTAGATAACTTCTAGATAAAAAGTCTGCGATAACCCGCAGGCTTGTAAGGATAACACAAATGAACATATTTGAAGAATTAAGGTTTTATTTGCAATTTACATTTGTTCAGTACGCAATAATTGTTGCTATACTAACGGCTGTGTGCGCCGCGCTTATAGGCGTTCCGCTTGTTTTAAAGCGCTATTCTTTTGCCGGCTTCGCACTTTCCAACGTGGCTTTTTTGGCGACAGCAGTAGCAATTGTAATCAATTTAACAAACAACCTACTTTTTGTAATGCCGCTTACAGTTTTGGCTTCCGTGTTGTTAATAGGGTTTAACAGTCGCTTTAAACTAAGGGGCGATGCCACCCTTGCGATGCTGGCGGTAGGCACGCTTGCACTAGGCTACTTTATAATAAATACTTTTGCTATGCACGGCAACATCACAGCAGATGTAACATCGTCACTTTTTGGGGCAACATCAATTCTAACGCTTCAACTATCCGATGTGCTGATAAGCCTAGGTGTAACAATTTTAGTAGTCGCATTTTTTGTGTTTTTTCACCACCGCATATTTGCCGTAACATTCGATACAGAATTTTTGCAAGCAACGGGCGCGCGCCCATTCGTTTACGAAATACTACTAGCCGCAATAATCGGGGTAGTAGTAGCGCTTTCTATGCAACTTGTAGGCTCTTTACTAACCGCAGCCCTAATAATATTCCCAGCCCTATCAAGTATGCAACTGTTCAAAACATTCAAGGCAGTAACAATCTACTCTAGCGCACTAGCAGCCCTATGCGCCCTACTAGGCGTATTAAGCGCAATAATACTAGAAACCCCAGTCGGCACAACAATAATCCTAATAAACATCTTAGCCTTCAGCATACTATACATAATAGGACAAGTCAAAAAGAAACTAGCCTAAAGCGCTCAGGGTATAAAATTTCTTGCTGAGTGCCTCCGCAGTTTTCAGGTAGGGTCTGGCTTAAAGCTTGTTGGCGTAGTCACAATGCCGAAATTTTACACACCTTCGCGCCGCGTCTCACCATAACTTAGAACTTTTATAGCAATTTGGCTTTTTAAATTTAATTTAGGGTCGCTCTAATAGGGCGACTTTTTGTTTTGTAGTTTATTCAATTTAACCACAAAAATATGTGTTTAATTTTACCCATAAAAGTTTGTTGTTAATATTTGTTAAAAGTTTGTTCATATGCTTGACTTTTTTTTTTTTTTGGTAA
>WQRI01000086.1 GCA_009786825.1 Bacillota bacterium | reverse complement strand
GGGCTTGTAAGCGGCGCCGTAATGCTTTTAACTATCCCGCTCGTCCCCATATTCTTTTCCGAAATCACGCCAGAAGCCACAAGGTTTGTTCAACACCTACTTGCACTGAGGGGGTCTACATTCTTTATAAAAGCAATAAACTTCACGCTGTTTATGGGCGTTATGAGAAGCGGCGGCGACACAGTATTCACAATGATAACCGAGGGTCTAACAATTTGGACACTAGCAATTCCGCTTCTATTCGTGCTAGGCTTTTGGCTCGGGCTTCCAATAGTAGTAGTCTACGCAATAGTAATTTTTGAAGAACTAACCAAAATGACCGTCCTACTACTCCGCTACCGCTCTAAACGCTGGATGCGCACCCTCACAAACTAAGCAACTAAAAACTACCTACCGATGTTAGCGACACATACACAAAAGTAGCATACTAAAAGATTGTACAACTTGGCACTTACCCTAACATACATTCATTCCACACACAAAAAAACCATAGTACTATGCCACACATATTACTATGGTTTTTTTATAATTGCCCGCAAATTAATTTAAGTTCAAAACTCTATTCTTTCTTTTCTATATTTGGGCTTTCAGCGTCTAGCAATAACGGGTTTTTAGTCTCCATTAAAACCGATAACTGCCTTTTTGCCATTTTATTAAGCCTTACTATTCTCTCACTTTGTGGCATTTTTTCGTGGAGCATTTCTGCATTACTACTTTCCATATTTGCAAGCACTAACAATTGGTGAAGCGTTGAATAATCCCTTATGTTTCCTTTCAAGTTAGGGTTTTGCGCCCGCCATTCTGCCGCTGTTTTACCAAATAGTGCAACATTCAACATATCCGCCTCATCTGCATATACAAAACTCTTTTGCCTTGCGGTTAGTTCTGGTACGATTAAATTTGTTTTTATAGCGTCAGTTTGTATGTGGTAATTTATTCTTGCCAATTCGCGCTTTGCCGACCAAGCAAGTTTTTGCTGTTCTTCACTTTTAAGGCGCTGAAACTCTTTTATAACAAAAAGTTCAAACTCGACAGACAGCCAACTTGCAAACTTAAAAGCAATATCTTTATGCGCAAATGTACCGCCAGACCTTCCCATTTTAACAAGTAGCCCTATAGCATTTGTGTCGCGCGCCCAGCGAGTAGGGGAAAGTGAAAATGTGTTCTCGCTACTCTCAAGTCTAATTTGATTTAGTTGTGTGTCATCAAAATCAGGGTTATACAAAGTTTCCCAAACTGCCAAATAGTCAATTGCACTGCGTGTTCGCATCCATCTCTCTATAAGCCTATCCGGCGTTTCACTTTTAAACTTGGCTAAGTCTGTAAGTGACAAAAAATCATCTTCATTTATAGTACGATATTTAATCTGAATTCCCTTAACTTCAATTGTCTTAGACATTTTGCCTCCCGGCTAAACCCCCCCTTTTTCGGGGGGGTTTAGCAAATAATCATAGGTTAATCATAAAATATATTATACCATAAACTTTAAATAAAACCTATTGTTTAACGTAGAATTTTTTTTTCTAATCTAACTAAAAGTCACAAAACACTTGCATTGTGTAATATAATTTGGTATAATGTTAGTATAAGAAATTTACGGAGGTGCACAATAATGAAATTCCAAACTTTTGTAAACAATTTTTATAAGATGTTGCCATTCTTATATGTGGCAATGGTATTAGTAACACTAAATGCAAACTTCTTAAGCCACAACTACTTACTTATCGTTATAATTTCTACTATCGCAATACTTACAGTTAGTTTAATTATAGACTTAACAAGCACTAAAAAGTTGCAGTCCATAAAATACACAAACTACACCTAGACTAATTTCTAAAGCATTACCAAAAATACTACAGCATTAAAACAAAAATACCACACAAAAAAAGCGGGTAGCAACGTTCTACTCGCTTTTTCAAATTACAACACTTCTGTTAGCCGTTTTTTTACACAACGCATACTAGTTTTAAAATTACAGTTGTTTTGTAAATTAATTGGTTAGGCTTTAGATATAAACAGATTTAAAATGTTCGCTGTATAAATAAAACCTTAACAATATCTCTTTGCCGCTTTCATCGAATTTGTATATCGGAATATTCCCGCCTGAAGTTATCCTTAAATACATCTTTCCGCTTTGCAGTTGTTCGCTGTTATCTAAAGCCGCTAAATCTACACTTACACTAAAACCTTTTTCATCTTTTGTATAAGCCCAAAAACCCAGCCCTGCAATCTTTAACCACTCTGCCCCATCAAAACTTCCACAAACTTTCCAGTTTACAAACCAACCAATCACATTGCCACTCTCCCAAAATTCTGTCCAACAATTATACGTAACATCCCAACTAAGCGTATAGCCATTAATCGCAATATTTGTTGGTGGCTCTCTATACACAATTGGAATATCCGCATCTAATTTATAAGTTATAACAAATGGCTCTTCAAAAATAGTTACACCATCAAAATTTTGGGTAATAGTTAAGGTTATCACATCGTTTTTAACTGTGATGTTTTTCATATAAAAAGTCTCACCGTCCCACGCTACCGCAAAATAATTCTCTTTCTCAATAAGTATAGTGCCAAAGGCAAAGTTGACGAAACGCTCTCTCCAAAAAAATGTGCCGTCGTTAATAACAATAAAAGATACAATGTCAGACCAATTGTAAATAAGATATTTACGAAAAGCGTCAAAAACATCCTCTACATTTTCAAAATCACCCACCACCCTAACAGCAGGTTGACCCGCGTAAATAATGTGTACTTCGCTATTAATAAAGTTTAGCGCATTTTCAACTGTTCTGTTTTGCTGCTCAAAAATGTTTTCAAATTCTTTTTTCCAAACTAAAACTTCAAAATCTATTTCTGCCAAGCGCCCCTTTTCTGTAGCCACAAAAACGCCGTTTCTAAGTGTTATGTCTGGCAGATTACTATAATTTTTGCCATTATCGGCGCACGCGACCAACTTTATTACTGTTAAAATTATTAAGCCAAAAATCAAAATTAGCCTAAGTTTGCTTTTCATTATTTTTATCTCCTAAAATTTTACTCGAAAATTAACATCAAAAAACCACAACTGCAGTAAATAAAAAAGTCGGCTTCGCCGATTCCCTCGCTTAAGGCTCGGCTTTTTTGTTGTCTGATTTTTATAGTTAGGTACCAAAAACGATAATTCCTAGACAATAAAAAATTATTTTTTCGGTTCAATTACTTTGCCGGCTCACTTTCTAAACATCGTGTTAAGCACGTTTACTTCTTTTAGGGCTTTTCTTACTTCTCTGAAGTTTGGCATAAACTGCTCTACAAACATCCAAAATTCTTTAGAGTGGTCCATATGTTTAAAGTGGGCTAACTCGTGTATAACCACATAGTCTATTATCAGCGGCGGAAGCATAATCAAGCGCCAGTTAAGCCCTATCTCTTTTAAGGGTTGCCCCTTACTAGCTTGTTGCCGTGCTACACTACTAAGCCTTGATGCGCTAGTTGTCGGTGAAGTATTCTTAATTTTGCACACGCCCCAGCGCGAGCGACTATCTATTATTTTTAAACTATCATAGCGCATTCCCATATGGTTTGCAATGTAGTCACAGCGCTGCTCTATATACTTTTTTGCTTGACGCTTCAAGTAACTTGCTATCTGCTTTTTTCGGCTTTCTTTGTCTGCGTGTTTTAGCGCAATAACAAATTGGCTATCCTTAATCTTAGTAGGCTTATCACCAACAATAGCCACCGGGTACTCTACACCTAAATACAAAACATTAGATAAATCTAAAATGTGCGAAAACCTGCCCGCCACCGCTTCCGACTTTTTAACCTTATCCTTTATCCACTTTTGCTTGCTTTTTAAAAACGCATTAACAAGTTCCGCCTTTGTGCCAATCGGCGCTTTAAGCGTAACCACACCCTTATTATCCACAGTTATAACCATAGACTTCCGCTTTTCATAAACAATATCAACATTATCAAACACACCCATATTGTATCACAAAACAAACATTAACACAACCGCTTTTAACAAATGTACACAAACTTTTTGTTTTTCTTAATCTTAACCTACTGCATTATAGTTTCAGTAGTAATCACAAGCAACCTTTCTTAATGTGTAAACGAGCGAGTACTCTACCACACATAACACGCTAGTATGTCTGTCATATTACTATCTAAATTGCTAAACTCTCACGCAAACTACTATGCAAATTTTGCAAATTATATTTTTTTGGGCAATTTCGTTTGACTTATTTTTTTATTTTTGGTATACTTATTAAATAATTATTCTTCTCCACTAAACTCGTACTTAATTATTTAAATATTTTAGATTACAAATTGTAACTGCCCATTCGCTTTTTGCGGGCAGTATTGGAAAAACTTATGAGTAACACAATCCACTCTGATATCTTAAGAGGTCATATCAACACAATTATTTTGCGTTCGCTTTTAGACAGCAACAAATACGGCGAAGAAGTCTACAATGTTATTAAGCAGCGCTCTCAAGGTCAGTTTTCTGTAAAAAAGCCAACCATCTACAGCGCCCTATCGCGCCTAGAGCAAAAGGGTTGCATTAACTCTTATTGGGGCGGAAAAGAAACGCGAGGCGGCCGTCGCAAGTATTATTCTATTACAGAGTTAGGTCGCGAAATCGTGCAACAGAGCAAACTAGAGTGGGAATATTCGCGCGAGGTTTTAAACAGCCTAATTTCTAAGCAGCCATTCGATTTGGCAAACGAGGCTCCTGTAGATTTAAACGCGTCCACCGCTAAGGGACGTAGACTAGGCTTAGACAGAACAAACATAGTTACACCAAAAAAATATAAGTTTGCAGATGACGAGACAGAGGCACCACAGCAAGAAATACCAAACCTACAAGCAACTGCGGCGCAAGTAACTAAGGAAGCCGCAGAGCAAGAAACGCTACACTCACAAGTACAGCAAGATACAACCCACCAGCAACAAGATACGCTACAAGCACAAGATACACAACACTTTGCACAAAACAACGACGAGTGTCGCGAAGTTAATATTATAGACACACCGCAAGATAACGACAAGTTCAAGCAAATACTACAGGCTAACAGCGAAATACAAACTACTATACACCAGCAAGATATCCAACACCAGCAAGACCAATCTACATTTATAGAGCATACAACCATAATAGAAAAACACACAACTATAATAGAAACAAACATAATTCAGCAAGACCACCAGCAAGCAGACTTAGAGACGCAGCAAGTGGCGAACCAACCGACAGAGCAACAAGCAGACCAAATAGCAAGCCAAGTAACAGACCAATCGGCGAACCAAGGCACAGACCAAAGCGAACAGCCATACGCGCAAGACAATCAACCAGAGTTTGTCATTCCCTCTCACACAAAGCCTGTTCAGACTTTT
>WQRI01000085.1 GCA_009786825.1 Bacillota bacterium | reverse complement strand
ACACATTAGAAAAAGAAGAGCAGCAGCACAGTACGCATACGATGAGGGTGACGACATAGATGAGGAAGAGTTTTAAAATGTTTAATGTTAAATTTTAAATGTTCAATGTTTGTAAACATTAACACAGTAACATTTGAACAGTCGCAATTTTCACTTGAAAGCAATTTGCAAAAATAAAATTTGCCCGCGCTAGCGTGATACAATTTAACATTTAAAATTTAACATTTAAAATTATAGAAATGAACGAAAGAGTTAGACGAATTATTGCATTTGTTGTAGCCGGCACAATGTTTTTTGGGTTGGTAGCTTTTATAATTCATAACGCGGTTACATCTAACAGACATCTTGTTATGGGCGCTGTTTGGGAAGATGCGTTTGGTAATATAGATGCGGTTGTTCAACTTTACGTGCCAAGCACAAGAGAACTGCGCAACCTAGACCACAACGCGCGCCAAAACCGCCTACACGAGAGTAACAGAGATATGCTTAACCAAATGGGCTTAAGCATTAGAAGCATAAACCAACAACTATCAGCAAACCCACACAGACCGCGGGACACGCAAAACCAAAATCAGCAAGATATCCATTCTGCATATTATAACAACGACATCAACAGAATAAACAGAGCAAGTGCGGGCGAGCCTGTAGAAGTTTCTACACTAACAATAAATATACTAACGCGCAGTTTATACTACTACAAAGCAACAAACGGCGCGTTTAACCCAGCAACGCTTCCACTTACAGACATATGGATGTTAAGCCCGCGCTTTATGGAAGGACCAATAGATAACTTGCGCTTGCAACTAGCAGGCTTTGCGCACAGAAACGAAGAGTGGTTCTACCTACCAGTTTTTGGCGATGATGAATACGAAGCATTTTTTTCGCAGCAAGCGGTGATAGACCACATAAATCCACAAAGCGTACCCGGCTTTACAAGGCAAGTTTTTACAAAGCGCCCACCACCGCAAGAGTGGATAGATACTATAAAATCAGACAACAGACTTAGTTTTGGCGACATTATACTAAATGTAAGTGATAACCCAAGCGCTACACCGCACACAGTTATAAAGCCAAACGACTATATGCAACTAGACTTAGGGGCAATTGCACGCGGGCATACCTTGCAAGTTTTGGCAAACATAGCGCGCACACACGGCTTTAACAGCGGGGCGATAGACATAGGGGGCGATGTGTATATGTTAGGCAACGACATATATCATAGAAGCCCGTGGAGTTTAAACATAGAAAGCCCATACCTTATAGATAACACGCGCTTTGTAATTGTTAATGCCTCAGTTTACAACACGGCGGCTGCAACAAGCGGTACGCACCAGCGAAAATTCACGTATACTTGCGACACTAACGGGCAAACTAACACAGAATTCCATCACATAATAGATGCTAGCATCGGCGCACCGGCAATTACAAACTTAGTCTCAGCCACAGTTATTGTAGACGACGGCATTAAAGCAGAAGCGCTGTCCACAGCGGCAATTGTTATGGGCAAAGAAGCAGCCGTTAAAATGCTTAGGGAAGCGGGCGTAAAGGCGGTTTTAATGCACACAAATGGCAACATCTATGTGGTGGGCGAGTTAGCAGTAAACTTTAACGCACACTTTCCACAAAGCGCGCGCGCAAACCACAACATAATTCACTTAGACGGCGCACCAACATCAAACACAGACTGGCGCGTAATAGCCATACTGATAGTAAGTTTTAGTGCAATAATAACACTTATAGTTGTTGCGGTTGTAAGGCATAAAAGGCGCAAAAGAAGAAAACACCTTTAAAATGCTAAATGTTAAATTTTTAATGGTTGAACTCGTTAAATGCTCTAACGCTTAAACAATCTACAATTTGTATTTTAAGACAATTTGCAAGTAAATATTTGCTCGCTAGGGCTGAAACCATTTAACATTTAACATTTAACATTTAAAATTATTATCTATGAAAAGAAAATACAAAAAACTTATAGTTTTTAAGTTGGTATTTGTAATACTATCAAGCCCCTTGTTTTTGTTAAGTGGCTGTCTTTTCTCATCTGATAATGGAACAGATGGCGACTTTGTTGAACTAAGGCATACTTGGGTGGGCGCGGGCGTGCCACTCTCACAAATTCTTGTAAGCATTCAACTATACGTGCCAAATAGCCCGAGCCTTCCACAACGAAGCGATTTTGGAGAAAACGAAACTGTCGCGTGGAATAATGCCCTACAAAACGCGCTTCGCCAGCAAACAAACATCAGAAATATGCTTAACAGAATGCAAGCACTAACCTCAGATATAAACTATACACTATCTGCAAACCACGACCATTCGCCTTTGGCTAACACAGATATCAACGTGCTTAATCGCTCTCCCGCAAACAAACCGGTAGAAGTGTCAGACCTTACAATAAGAATGCTTAACAAAAGCCGTTACGCATACAAAAAAACAAACGGCGCTTTTAACCCCGCAATTTTTCCGGTTACAGATATTTGGCAATTTTCACCGCGCTTTATGAGAGCAATATTATTCGGAACATATCTAACACCAGAAACTTTAAGAACGGAAGCGGGGCGTGCAAACGAAGAGTTCTTTACAAGCCTAGAACACCTTAGAATAACAAACCACACAACTAACGCCACATTTGTAAAACAACCACCGCCGAGCGAATGGATAAACCGAATATTACACCAAGACACAGTAACAGTTAATGTGCCAACTAACGCTAGTACTGTAGGGGGCAATGCGGGCGCTAGTGCGGGTGCTAGCGTAAGCGCTAATAGTAGCACCACCACAACAAAAAATATAAACCGACTAGACTTTTTAAACGGGCTTGTAATTTGCGAGGCTAACAACACAGTCACAAAACTGCACGACAGAATGCAACTAGACTTAGGCGCTATTGCAAGGGGATATGCGGTAGACAGGCTAGTGCAAATAGCAAACGAACACGGCTTTACAAGCGGTGTGATAGACTTCTCGGGCGATATATTCGTATTGGGCTATAACAAAGTGGCAAACCAAGGCTGGAATGTAAACGTAGGCAACCCACACAGAAACCAAGGCGGCAGCATAGTAAGAATAAACGGCATACAAAGCCAATCTGTCTACACTTCAGGCACAAGAGAGCGCGGCTTTGGCTACCCGCTAGATGCAAGTAACAGACCCGTTCCAAACGCAAGGTGGTATCATCACATAATGGATACGCGTACGGGCAGACCGGCAGACACGGGCATTGCGGGCGTAACAGTTGTTGGGGATAGCGGGGTATTCTCAGATGTATTATCTACCGCGCTAATTGTTTTGGGCTTAGAAACAGACGCTAGTGGCAACTTAAAAATAAAGCAACTGCTAAACCACTTCGGCTACAGCGCAATTATATTTCACGACGACGGCAGAATTATTGTTATCGGGGGCTTAGATGTACACCCAACGGACGACCTCTTACAATCGGGCAACCACTTCGAGATAATACATTTGTAATTAATAAATGCCACACGCTAAAAAACGACACACGCTAAAACTATTTCAATATAAATGGAAAATTGTCCTAACATAGAAAAGCCAAGAAGGCAAGAGTATAAAAGTGGTGGCTTTAAAGCATTTGTAAAGCTAGACATTATTATTTACGTGCTGGTGGTTGTGCTTGTTATAAGCGTGTTGTGGATACCGCGCGAGCAAGGCGAAGTCTTACGTATTTATCGCTCTGGCGTGCTGTATGGCGAGTTTGATATGCAGGTAGACCAAGTGATACAAGTGCAAAATGGCAGTTCTACAGCAATTATCAGAATACACGACGGACAGGCATTTTTCTCTTTTGCAAACTGCCCTTCGCGCCGCTGTGTAAGGGACGGTCCGGTTTGGTTTACGGGCGGTGCGCGCGTATGCGCAGAAGGCGGCATAAGGTTTAGAATAGTCAGAGCAGGGGATAGCGGCGGCGGCGGAATACAAGTCCCCCCTAGTAGATAACAAAATGTTAAATGCTAAATGTTCAATTTTAAATGGTTAAACTCATTAAATGCAAAAGTGATTGAACACTCAGCGTTATGCAATTAAACGCAATTTGCAAAATGTTGTTTTATCCGCGTAGGCGGGCGAAACAATTTAACATTTAACATTTAAAATTTACCATTAAAACAATGAACACTAAAAGGATAGCACTACTTGGCATATTTGTTACATATGCCCTAGTTTTAAACCTTGTGGAATCGTGGCTTCCACCGCTTTTAGTATTTGCGCCGGGTACACGAATGGGGCTGTCTAACATAATAAGCCTTATAACACTTATAAAACTAGGCGTTAGAGACAGTTACATAGTGCTTGTTATAAGGTGTATACTAACAGTTATGTTTACGGGCAACCCGTTTTCTATTGTATACTCACTTTCCGGCGGGCTAGTGTCCCTTACAGTTATGGTGCTGCTTTACAAGTTTTTGTTCCCAAACATAAGCATAGTGGCAATAAGCATTGTGGGCGCATTTGTCCACAACATAACGCAAGTGTGGATATATTCGATAATTGCTGAGACGGGTCTGTTAATGCTTTTAATGCTTAACTTTATACTAGCAAGCATAGTAGCGGGCATAGTCGTAGGCTTTGTGGTGCTACTACTGCTAAGAAACCTACCACCAAGCCTATTCGCAGACTACCGCCAAAAAATAGAAGGCAAACAGCCCCCCAGCAAAAAAAGTAACCCTGACAATAAAACTTTGGCTCAACTTGTATATGCTTAATACTATTGCATATTATATAAGTATGTAAAACATCAGTTGCGAGTATAAAAATAAACGCAAATTTTGAAAGAAATTTGCATAAAAACAGTTGCTTTTTTGTTCGTAAAAATATATAATTATATTGTTAAATAAACAACCTTATTGTAATTTAATACATTAAAATTTTAATGGAGGGAAAAAATGAACATCAATTCAAGATTTTTAGGAATGATTGCATTCATAGCGCTAACAATAATAGCAGTACTAGCAGCAGTACCTGTTATTGCAGACTGGTTTGGTATGGATGTTACTTTCTACGGTAGCCTTTGGTGGTGGTTAAGAACAATGTCTTTACTATTCGTATTCTTAACGGCAGCAGCAGCAGCATACGTTTGGACTAACCACGGAAGAGGAAACGGCTGGAACATCGTACTACTAATAGTAACAATTTGTGTAATATTATTCCACGTATTACACTACTGGTTTGGCTAAAATAACTATTAGCTAAAAAAGTTAACTAGTTTAAGGGCTTGTTGCTTTTAACCAAATCACACAACAAAAAAACAAATTCCAAAAAAACCGCTAGCAATTCGCAAGCGGTTTTTTTGTGTTCTAGTACATTCAATTTAAACAAAACATTTTGTGTTTAATTTTAACCCGTTAAAAATATTAAAATATTTGTTAAAAGTTTGTTCATATGCTTGACTTTTTTTTTTTTTGATAAAATATACTTATACACTTTA
>WQRI01000084.1 GCA_009786825.1 Bacillota bacterium | reverse complement strand
CCGAAAAAAATGCTGCTCTCAGCCCACCTACCCCCCCACCACCATTTGTTAGACCAACCAGCGTTATAGAATTAGAAATAGACAAGCATATGCTAGAGCAATACCACAAAGTAGTGCAGGCACACCCACTATCCCCTACAAACTCTAAAATTAAAGAGCTTTTCAGCGTAAAAAATTTACCGCCAAGCCAAGAGCATTTATCTTACCTAAACCTAAAAAACTTTGATGTATCTATCAACAACTCTAAACCGCAAATCTCGTTCTACCGCAAAAGTTTTGTAAACTATAAAATTTTAAGAGAATGCTTAAACAACTCATCTGGCGCAAACCTAACCAAAGTAGCACACTTAACCCCAAACTGCTTTGAGACACCAAACTTCACACTAACAGACAAATCGGCAACAAGTGGTAACATCTACAAATATAGCGTTATCCCCTACTTGCCAAACCAGCAAAGCACACCTACAAACACTTCACCTTATCAAGCATCTGAAAACACAAGCGCAAACTCTACGTACCTGCACAACAACTCACAAAACCCATATTATATACCACCCGCGCAAAAAGTAACAACCAGTATAATAACCCCTTTCAACCTAGTGCCAGACAGCAAAAGAGCAAACGAAAACAACCAAAGCAACAACGAGACACAAAACAACACCCTAGGCTCTAACAACCAAAACAATACAATAGGCTCTAACAACGAAAAAGAGTGGTGGCTTATAGCATAAAGCCCCACTCTTTTTTTAGTCTGTTTAATTAGTTACTAAACACAAACTTATTATTCCACAACAATTATTATAACAGTTATGTAAATATTAGGAAGTGCAACGCTTCTAATAGTTAGTGTTACTTGACCCGCACCGATAGTGTCCATATACTTAAAGTTATTCTCACTATAATAGTCTGCAATCCCATAGTCATCAATCTCTACAGCATTACTATCAGTAAGCGTAAATGTCACTTTATACCAAGTCCAATGGCTATCCTCAGTCCAATCTACCTGTGCATAAATATCTACCACTCCACCAACACCAATTGTAACTGTGTAAACACCATCTGCATAAACAACATCTCCTGAAGTATATATGTTTATATTTATGTCATCAAAAATATCAATTGATGGTGCAACAAAATCTGCTGGGTTAGGCGCTGTAACAGTAGGTGTCCCGCCCCAAACAATTATTCCCGATACTTCTTCTATCTCTAATAACTCTTGCATATCTTCTGTAAAAACTGTTATAGTTTTTACTTGGCGACCATTGTTGTCAAATACCAAAACAACTTCGTCCATCATATCATAAAAAGGCTCGTCTGCAGTTAGTGTTATTTTTGTTCCGTTTGCATAAGTCCTACCTGCAATTGTTGCGCCGTAATATTCAATAACTTCTAAAGCAAAAAGCGCATCGTCCATCAAAAAGTACTGTAGGCTTTCTAAAAACTCGCCAAATACTACAAAACTCTCAATGTCAGAATAGTCTCCGCCAATTATCATTCCGTCTTTCATAAACTCTGTACCATTGTGCATATACCTACGATAAATCATTTCTAGTAAAACAGAGCCATCATCACCTTTTATAGCAACTTCCATTGCTATAAAGGCATTTACCCCGTTACTTACCGCTTCCATACTAACAGTCATTTCTTCTTCAAAAAATTCTCCGCTTAATCTGAAAGCGCCTAAACTTGCTAGCGTGCTGTTTTCTACTGTCTCAACCCAGTCTTCTAATATTTCTGTTGCTGCAGTTGCTGTTAGTACTGCGCCCGGCGCACCTAAGTTTAAAGAGCCATCTGGGTTAACAGGGCTTGGGTCTGGAACATCGCCATTGCCGTTTCCGTTGCCGTTACAAGCCGCTAGTGCAAAAACCATAGATATAGCAATTGCACTTACTAATAAAAACCTAAAAAACTTTTTTCTCATTTTGTTTTCTCCTTTCGCGTTTTAAAATATTTGGCTTTAGTATGTTGCAAACTTACATTAAGACTGCAAGTTTACACACCGCCATATAAACGCTTTATGCCTTATTCTAACATAACTCTGCAAAATAAGCAAGCGTTTTTGCGGCTTCTACAATTTATGACAAACTTTTTGCTATGAAACTTATTTGAGAGTTTGCCCGTTTATTTATGCTAAATTTTTTACCGCGCTAAATTTTTATGGCTTCTATATTCTCTAGTGCTTTCTTAATAAGGGCTTGTATATCTTGCCCTGTGCTTTTAAGGTTGGTGCAATTTAGTTTGCTCTCTTCTTTCAGCACTTTTTCTAACTTTGGTTTTGTTATTGGACTGCGCGGAACAAATGCTGTGCAAGTGTCTTCGTATGGCAGTATGCTTGTTGCGTATGTGTTTATGCGCTTTGCTATGTTTATAATCTCTAGTTTGTCTAGCGCTATTAATGGCCTTAAAACTGGTGTTTTTGCCACTTCGTTTGTTGCGGCTATACTCTCAACTGTTTGGCTTGCAACTTGCCCTAAACTCTCGCCCGTAATAAGAGCCAAATAGCCGAACTTATCTGCAACAGCATTAGCAATCTGCATCATCACGCGCCTTGCCAAAACCACAGCATAAGCATTATTACAATGCGCATCAATTGCCTTTTGAATGTCCAAAATGTTAACCATATACAAGTATCTGCCACCCGTATAGCCCTTAACAATATTAGCAAGGTCTATAACCTTGTCTTTGGCTTGCTTACTTGTGTGCGGGTAAGAATGAAAGTGTATAAAGTCTACTTGCAAACCGCGCTTAGCCATTTTGTAAGATGCCACCGGGCTATCTATCCCGCCCGACAAAAGTGAGAGCGCCTTGCCACTTGTGCCAATAGGCAAGCCCCCGCCCGCTTCAATTTTTTTGAAATAAACGTATGCAAGCCCCCTTTCTCTAATTTCTAAATGCACGACAAGTTCCGGGCTAGATAAATTAACCTTTAAGTGTGGCAACTCTTTTAATATGTAAGCCCCAACACTGCCAGATATAACATCACTATTATGCGGAAACTTTTTGTCTGCCCTTGTGGTAGTAACTTTAAAAGTGCTAGCCATTTTGCTTTGCTCTACATCTCTTCCACTCGCAAGCATTTCTTTAAGCCTAAAAACAGCAAACTCAGATACGCCTTGTAAGCACTCACCTATAGCAAGTTTGTAAGCAAAACTATAACTTGATATGCCAAAAATTTTGGACAGCGCCCCCGCTAGCAAATTTTTAAGCGCTTCCAAATCTTTATTTTCTTGGGCTTTAATATCTTTTTGGGTGGCAAAATTTTGCAGTATTATTCTGCCTTGCTCTTTTTTTAAATCTGCGCTTATGTCACAACCCAAAAGCCCCGCCTTAATATTTTTAACAAGCGTATCAATAAAAAAATCTCTGTTTTTGCCCTTCAAAAACAGCTCTGCATACCTAATTAATACTACTATGTCTGGCATAGTAGTATCTTTTTGTGCTACACTAGCGTTTTTTTGCGCTTTTGCAGTATTAACTTGCGCTTTCTTTTTAGTCATATTTGCACCCCAAACTCTAACAAAAAACAGACTAGTGAGAATACACTAGCCTATTTTCTGCTAACCTATTTGTAATTTGTTACTTGTTACTTGACTAAGCCCTTTCTACCTTGCCACCTTTTAAGCATCTTGTACAAACCTTTTTTCTAGACATTGCACCATTTTCTGCTTTTACTCTTACTTTCTGCACGTTGGGCTTCCAAACTCTGTTTGTTTTTCTGTTAGAGTGAGAAACATTGTGCCCACTCATTCTGCCCTTGTCGCAAACATCACATATTCTAGACATTTTATATCACCTACCTTTTTTGTTTTTTCTGCGCTACCCACACAGATTTTAAAGTTTAAACTCTAAAAATTTGTAACTACAAATCTTTCAACCTATTTATTATAGCACACTACATTTTTTTTTGCAACTATTTTAACGCACTTTATTTTTATCAGCAAATAAATACTACGAAAAAAGCGGTTTGGGTGTTTTGTGCCATAACCGCTTTTTTTGTGAGTTAGAAAAATATCGCTTAGAAAATATATCTCTTAGAAAAAAAAATATCACTTGTTAAGCAATGCGGGTTGCGCTAAAGTTTATTTCTGTGTCTGTGCCGCTGCCCCAATCGAATACAGTGCCTGTTATACGCATAGATAAAACACCATTTATATATCTTGCGCTACTAACATTTATTGTTCTTGCGGGCTGACTGCCTAAACTTAAAGTAAGGTTACCATTATTTGCGTTGCGGTTGGTGATTTGACCGTGCCTTTGATTTAGCGGAACTCCGGCTGGAAGCCCATTTGCCTCGTTAGTATAAATGTGAATACCAATTCCATTGCCCGTTATGGTTATTCTTGCACGCCCGTATTTAAATGTACCAGACTCTATAAACGGAATTACTTCTGTTGTGTTATGCCAGCTGTACCCGTACCACTCTTGCTCTTCGCAGCACAACCCATCCTCCCACATACACCTATTATAATATGGGATAAGCACGCTTGTACTGCCGCGCGTTTTTGTGAATGTCCAGTAAATGTACCCTCTACACTCACTAATAGATACAGCCGATGGCAAATTTAAATCGCCACTTCTCAGCCGCCTACCCTCAATAGGCGTTAGCCTTACAGTTAATTCCGTACCTACTGCAACTGCACTCAAATCGTCTGCCCCGTAAATACCCATTTCAAGCGAAATACCATTATGCCCTAGTGTCCATTCACTCTCTCCTACGCTCACCGCATAAGCCCCACGACTACCGCCACCGCTTCCGCTTCCGCCACTACTACTACCATTATCACTATCGCAACCTGCCATAGAAAATGCTGTAAAAGCAAACGCTATACTCAGCACTACCGCTAATAAAAATTTTGTTTTTTGTTTTTTCATTTTTTGTTTTCCTTTCCTTTTTTTTGAAATATTTTGTTTGCGCAAGGCAAATCTTACCCTGCGCAAACCACACTTAAAGTTTGTTCCAATAAATAGCAACCTACCTACACATTACTCACCCTTCGCGGAGTTGTAATACGCGGCGGGGTTGGTATGCCCGACACACCTTGCCCTGTTATGCCCTCTTCCTGACAACCCCACGTGTAAAGTTGCCCATTAAAGACACCACTAGATGCTATGCTAGAAAAGCCCGATGCCCTTGGTCTGCCCATAGATGCAAATGTTACCACAACGCCATCTGCAGAAACTCTCCTTGCTGAAGTAATATTACCAGAAAAACCAGCAGAACCCAAATGCCTAGACTCTGCATTAGCACCAAACGCCCATAGCCTATTTAAATTGTCTATCGCAAATGTGCCGTTATAGCCAGCAAACACTCTTTGGAAGTTAGGAATTGTTGCTGTAGTTGTAGACCCAGTTAAACCAGTATACACCGACGCTACTCTCCTAGGTCTAAGAGTAGTAGAACCCGTTACCCCAAGCCCCGTTCTACCCCCAGCATTTGAGCCAAAGCCCCACAAAATGCCATCAATACAAATTG
>WQRI01000083.1 GCA_009786825.1 Bacillota bacterium | reverse complement strand
TCCGGACGACGATGTTACAGAAGACTATAAAGCGCTTCAAAACCTATTTCAAGACTTACGAAGCCCAAACATAGTAGACAGAGTGCTAAACGTTTTTAGGCGTTAAGTAAAGCATAACAACCATAACAAACCAAAAGTCACCTTTTCGTAAAGGTGGCTTTATATTTCCAAATGTGAAAAAACTTTGAATTTTTTTAAAAAAGTTGTGAAAAACAGTTGACAAATGTTAAAAAAAGTTATATACTATATACATATAGTAATTACATACTATACATTTATAATATGCAAAACTAAGGCAAAAGCTTTTGTTTTGATAAGAGTTTGCTAAAACTAGCAAATCTCAAAAAAAAATAAAACAAAAGGAGAGAGTAATATGACAAAAGGAAAAAGAAAACCACTTTTAGTTGGTGTATTAGTGTTACTGATGGCATTAACTGCTGGTGTAACGTGGGTATTCTGGTCGGCGGGCATAGACGGCGCAGATGACAACAGAACAGGAGATATCACAATTGGTACAGCGGGTAGTGTACAAACAGAGTTAACATTTGCTCAGTCTGACACAGGCGGCAGACTTATACCGGGAGACATCGGTTTAAGGGGCGATGAAGTACACGAAATTACATTTACATTTAATGTATCGTGGGTTGCTTCTGACACTCAAACAGAGGGTGCTTCTGGCGCAGACTTAACTGGTGTTGTTGGTGAGTTAGACGTATCTGTTACGCAAATAATGATTGGCGGACAGAACTTCTTAAACACAATGGGTAGAGCATTTGCTACTGACCCAGCAGATGGTTTTGTAGACGCTTACTTGTTTGAAGTAGATGTAGATGCACCTGCTACAATAATTGGTAATGGTGCTGCTGTAACAGTAACAGTAACAGTAAGAATG
The DNA here is from genome assembly GCA_009786825.1 of Bacillota bacterium. Classification (GTDB taxonomy): domain Bacteria; phylum Bacillota; class Clostridia; order Christensenellales; family WQRI01; genus WQRI01. Next base: position 4,690 of record WQRI01000083.1, on the reverse strand, counting down.
AACCAGCCTTTAGACAGAGAAATGTATACATTAGTTGCAGGTAACGTAGCAACGCTTACGTTCAACTTCTCTGTAGAAGAGCAAATTTAATTTTTGCAAATCATCGTTTTAAAAATGGGGAAGCATTTAAAAAACAATGGAAAAAGCAAGTAACAATTTAACAAACAAGTTAATAAGAATAGTCGGGTGGATAATTTTCTTCCCGACAGTTCTTGCTTTATTGGCTGTTGTTGGTTTGAAAATAGTAATGCCAGAGCGCTCTATGAATACGTTCGGCTTCAGATTTTTTCTAGTAGCAGACACAGCAAGTATGGAGCCACGGCTTCAACACCACGACTTACTAGTAGTAAGGCAATACAACTTTAACGACTTAAGTGTTGGCGACATAATAACTTTTTACGGAACAGTTAGAATGGGGGGCAGAAACGTAACAACATATATAACCCACCAAATAGTAGACATAGCCCTATGTGAGAGTGGCTACAAAAAAGGTTTTATAACAAGGGGAGTGTGCGAGAGTGTGGGCGAAGACAGACGCCTTTTAACAATTGATGGAAGTGATAATTCTAACAAGTTTGTTGGAAAACTTGTTTTTGATAATAGATTTTTAGGGCGGCTAATTGCCTTTTTGCAAAGCATATTTGGGATAATGATGATATCCATAAACGCTGTTCTAGCAATGCTTTTAATTCAGGTAATAAGCAGTAGCGAGACCGACCCGCTGATAGCAAAACTATCAAGGTTAACAATTACGGCGGGCAGTATAGAAAACTTAAACACGGGGCTTTTAATGCCGGTTAAGGTATCTTTGCCCGGCTCAGAAAACGTCATAATACTTGATGGCTAGAGAGTTTGTAAAAATATGCTTGTGGCTACGAAGCAACTCAGATGATTAAGCAAACAAACAACTTAAAGGAACAAAGTGAGAATTAAGATAAGTTTAAAAAACAAGCGCATTGCGGTTTTGCTGTGTCTACTTATGGTAGCACAGATTTTTGCGTTGGTTGTTTTTCCGCGCACGCTTGCTTTTTGGGGCGAGAGTTCTAGCGCCGACTTATCTAGTTCTAACATCATAACTATAGGCAACTGGCAAACAGCCGGCGCGCCCGCAAATTTTGACGATGCGATAGCAATACTAACAGAGCGCGACCCATTTTTGTCGCAAGGCATAAACAGCATTCACATACTAGGGCGTAGCGGGGTAGACCCATACCCATCGGCGCCGGTAAGCATATCACAGTTTGATGTTTTGCTTTTTGCAAGCGGTAACAACATAATTGCGGCGCAAGTTGTGGGCAATATTTCTAGCACAATTTTTGATAGTTGGCAAAACTTACTAAGCGCGCTTAACACTAATACTGTTGCGCTTAACTCGAGTGGCACATCAACCATATCGGGCGCGTTTAACGCCTCTAACGTACACACAAGAAAGGGCGCACCAATAACTCACAACGGACATCGCTGGCTTGCGCGCCACGACAACGTGACAAGCGTGCCAGCAATCAGCGCAGACTGGTTTTTAGTGAGTGACACGTGGGTAAGCCAGTCTTACCCTATAGGCTCTATAGTTCAGCACGCGGGCAGACACTTCAGAAAAATTTCTGCCGCAGATGCTGTGCCGGGGTCGAGCGGGTCGGACAGCATTTGGGAAGAAATTGTTTACCTAGACAGAGAAAGGTTTGAAGTGCCTATTTGGCAACAAGGCGATGTTTGGAACGAGGGCGATGTTGTTTACAGCCCATTCGCCGGTCAGTTTTTTGTTTCACGCATAAACGCAAACTCTGGTATGCCAATTGCTGGAAGCGCGTGGACAGCGGTTACTAGGTTCGATTCTACAAACTTGGTTCAGCAGTTTGTTGCTGGCACAACTTATGCGCAGTATTCTTTTGTGAGGCGCGATGTTGCGGGCGGTGCGGGCAATGCTGGCGGTAGCAGAGAACACTTTATTAGAGTAGCAAGCGGAGCGGGTGCCGAGGGTGTAGATGCAACGTGGGCGTGGGACAGAGTAAACAACTGGGACGCGCTAACTTCCGTTGCGCCGTGGTCGGCTACTGTTTGGTATAACTTGCCAATTCACGCGGGTATGCTTGTAGAATACGGCGGTCGTATATTTCAGCGTAGGGGCGTGCCTGGCGTAAGCGTATCGGACAATGCAGCAACGGGTACACCACCACACCTACAGCCAACGGCGTGGCAACGAATACTAACGTGGGACGAAACTCAAAGACCAGTTACGTGGATAGCGGGTCATTGGGACACTAACGTTTTATTCTACAGATATGTTGCGGGCGAGCGAGTTTACTTTGTATCGGTTTTAGATATAAGTGGTCCGTGGTTAGACCCAGTAGACCCGCGCGACAGCCCGTGGTTTAGGGGCATAACTGAATGGAACGCTTCGCAAGTTTATACTACTATGGCTAACTTTGGCTGGGGTAGTGGCTTAGCGCACGCATACACATTAGATGAGCGCACAAACGAGCGCATCTTTTGGCAACTAGTCGCTACACCAGCGGGAAGCACAAGCATAAGCGGGGCGGCAAACTACCCAAGTGACGACAGCCCATATTGGCAAAGGCATAGTTTTGCCGTTGCAGACAATTTGGTTATAACGATAGTTGCGGGCAGACCAGTAGTTTGGGATAGGGTTACAACTAGCGCGAACCCGCAGCCACCATCAGTTTTAAATAACGACTGGCAAAGGCGACTAACGCCTATATCCAACCGCTTTGTGTATACAGAACTTGGCGGTGCGGTAACGCTGTGGGAAAATATTTACGGCGCGTCTAATACGTATATGCCGGGCGATGTTAGGGGCTGGGTGCGTCGCGATTTTGCTACGGGGCTTAACTTTGTGTATACTGTTAATTTGGCGGGCGTACACTACTTTTGGTATTCGCCGTATCAAAGTTCTTTAAGCCCAACAGTAGATAGCGATAGGTGGGTGCTGTTAAATGCGGGCATTTTCGAAGACATACCAGAGTTTTTTTGGATGAGAGATAACGATGGCAACATCGTGTATTTCGAGGCTACCCCATACAGACCTTGGCGAGTAATACAAAACGCGTGGGTTGGGGGCGCTGAAATAGCGGGCATAACGGGCGGCAACACAATGATAAACTTTTGGAACGAAAACAACACTTACACACCGGGAAGCATAGTAGTATACGGCATAACTGCCACAAACACATACAGATATTTTATTTTGCGTGCTGGCGTAACAGCCTCAGAAGTTATGGGCATACCGCCACACTCACCAGCCGGCTCTATGTTCTGGCAACCGATTAGGTAGAATTGTTCCGTTTAATCTAGGCGCTTGTATATTTTTGCAATTACTAGCGCTCTTCTTCGTTGTTTTAAAAATTACAAATTTGCATAACCACCCTACAAACAGTTGCATTTTTTTACAAATTGTGATATACTAGGAGTGTAATCATAATGTGGGGGGAACATATGGTTAAGAAGTTAGTTACACCAAGTGGTAAAGAATTGTGCAAAACCCAGATGCAAAGCGTTGTTGGCGGGGTTGCGTTTTTAATTCCGTTTGCGCCGTTTGCTAAGCCAGTCGGTGGTGCTGTGCTTGCTAGGGTTGGTATTGCGGTAGGGCTAGGCACGGCAATCTACATTGCTTCAGAAAACGATAACGACACCAGCGCGCCAGCAAATCCATTTTTGCCAACCATAAAAAGCGGAACTTCGGGCGGCGGCGGTGGCGACGATTTAACAGAACTAGAAAAACAGTTTAACGAATTTCTCAAAAAAATAAAAGAAAACGAAAAAGCACATTGGTTCCCGAATTTAAGAAACTAATATATAGCATACAGCGGTCAGGGATAAGGGAATAGCGAACAGAGTATGGGAATAGCGTACAGCGGAAGTATATAAAGGCATTGTTTAAAAGCAATGTCTTTTTTTGTTTGCGCAACAAATTCAATTTAAACAACAAAATATGTGTTTAATTTTACCCATAAAAGTTTGTTGTTAATATTTGTTAAAAGTTTGTTCATACGCTTGACTTTTTTTTTTTGATAAAATATACCTATACACTTTAACAAAAAATTCATTTTTTGCGCGCGAAAGCCGTGCGCAAAATTAATAAATTATTAAAATCATATTTATAAGGGGGAAGATTTATGAGAAAAATTTCAAAACAGTTTAAAAGGTTAGCAATACTGGCGCTAGGGCTAAGTATTGCTTTAGCAGGTGTACTAGGAATAGTACATATAACGCAAAATGATGATAATAGATACGACGAAGCGTATGCAGTTAATTTTAATAGTGTGTCTATTAATGCTAGCGGTTTGGTAAGTTGGAATGTTACTGCAGATCATTCGGGCAGACGAATAAGATACATTAGAATTTATGTAAACGGAGCGAGGGTGGCAACACCATATAGCCCAAATGCACGGAATGCTAACCGAAGTCACGCAGGAACATTTCAGTTAGATGTAAATTCACTTAATCTAGGAGCAAATGCTATAAGGGTTTGGGCTAGAGAAAGCTTTGTAAGTACTGTTACTGCAACAGTTTGGAACACTCCAAATAGAGATAGATATACAAACTTAACCTTTAACCGAACGGCGACACTTGCGACACCTAGTAATGTGCGTATGTCGGGGAATACGTTAATGTGGAATAGCGTTGCTAATGCGAATGGGTATAGGGTTTATAGGGGCGGTGTGCATATACAGAC
>WQRI01000082.1 GCA_009786825.1 Bacillota bacterium | reverse complement strand
TCTGCACATCAGCACTAGGGAAGATTCGCCTTGCAACCCTTGCGCTATCAAGCGCGGCATTACCGCCCCCTATCACCGCTATGTTTTTAGGTTGTATGCTAACCCCTAAATCTATACCCAATTTTGCATTTTTCAAAAAACTGTCAAAGTAGAAAATATTCCCTAAAGCCTCGCCATCTATTCCTAGAGATGTAGATTTTTGAAGCCCTACTGCCACAAAAACCGCCTTATATTTTGCTAAAAGTTTTTGCGTAAATGCCTTTATGTCGTTAAAATTACTAACTTGCTCTAACTTCAAATCTACACTAGCCCCAACAAATGACAATTCGTTGCCCCAAACTGCGTGCGGAAGCCTAAACGCAGGAATGCCCGTGTTTAAAAGCCCGCCCAAATATTTTGCATAAACACTCACGCCCACACCGCTATTTGCTAGATATTCAGCACAAGCAATAGCCGACGGACCATATCCAATAATAGCCACACAATTTTGCTTTTTTGCCCTATTATCTTTTTCTGCGCCCCCTTGCAGTTTTTCTTGCCCCTTTACTTGCGCCTTTAATTTATCTATCTGACCCTGCATTTTTTCTGCCTGCAGTTTATAGTATGTATCACATATGTAAGCCTTAAGCCTTGCAATATCTACTGCCCTTTCTTTCTTTGCTCGCGTGCAAGCCCCCTCACAAAACTTCGAATGCGGGCAAACCCTTGCCGTTACGCTTGGCAAACAGTTGTTGGTTTTAAGTATATCGTAAGCCTCTACAATTGCTTTTTGCCACGCTTTATCGCACGCATTATCCCCTAGGTCTGCCAAAACAGCAAATGCGTCTCTCAGTTCTGTTTTTATAGGGCAAGCAATCTCACACGGCGGATTAGGGCAACGCAAACAACGCCTAGCCTCTGCAACCGCTTGCTCTCTCGTAAAAGGTATAACAATCTCGTCAAAATTTTTAACTCTTTTTTTAACATCTAACTTATTTCTCATAACTTTTTTCGAGTGACCAATCTTACAACAAAAGCCACCCACAAAACACCCCAAAAAAAATATTACTTACCGGCGCAAGTCTTATAGTGTATGCAATACTCTTTTATTTTGCAACCTACACACAGCGGTTTTACCGCCTTACAGTAATATCTGCCAAACAAAACTAACAAATGATGTGCTTGTCCCCAATTTTCTTTTTTAAAAAAATCTCTTAAGTCTGCCTCGCATTTTTTAAAGTTTTTAGCGCCCGTTTTGGATATAGAAGCAGATAGCCCCAGCCTATTAGACACCCGAAACACGTGAGTATCCACAGCAATTGCAGGCAGCCCAAAAGCCGCATACAAAACCACATTAGCCGTTTTTTGCCCAACCCCTGCAAGCGCAACTAACTCGCCCAGCGTACTAGGCACTTGCCCGCCGTGCCTATCAATCAGCGCCCGAGCCGTAGCAATCAAATTTTTAGCCTTAGTTTTAGATAATCCACAAGGGCGAATAATTTGCTGCAAATAAGTCTCATCTAGCGTGGCAAAGTGCACCGGCGTATTATACTTAGCAAAAAGCCCTTTCGTAACCTCATTAACCCTTACATCTGTGCATTGCGCCGATAATATTACAGCCACCAAAAGTTCAAAATCAGAGCCATAATTCAATTCTATAACCGGCTTTTCAAAAAGCGTATTTAAATAGTCTAGCAACTTGTCCGCCGTAATTCTCATTCCTATAATTATACAGCAACTTAATAAATAAAGCAACTGTTTACATAACTTTATAACTGAAAAAGCGCGAAACTTTAAAGGTATACACAGATTGCACAGCAAGCATCTATATAACTTTGCTATATGATATTTTTCCGCCTATGCTCTCTGCCCTATAAAAGCCTACAAAACTACTGCTTGCAAGAGAGAAAATCTTACTTCTTATAACCGAATAATCAGAATAAAAAAACTTAATACAAATGCCACAGCTTAAAGAAACTGCTCTTGGGGTTGCTATAATTTTTACTTGAACTCCCGCCTTTTTAAGATTATCATACATTCTGTTTGTAGTTGTACGAGAATTAAAAACCGCAAGATAATATACTGAATTTTGCATATGTAACAGGCTAGCACCTTTTTAGTTATTTTTACTATATATAACCAGTATATTAATAAAGAGAGGTTTATGTGTAGTATGATTTATTTAGATAATGCAGCCACAAGCGGCAAAAAACCAACCGAAGTTATTAACGCAAACATAGAAGCGCTTACGCACTATTCTATTAACCCTAACCGCTCGGCTTACAAAAGGGCGCTAGATTTGTCTTACAAAATTTATAGGGTCAGAGCAAGCGTAGCAGATTTTTTTAACGCAGATGTAGAGCGCATAATTTTTACATCGGGGGCTACTGCCGCGCTTAACCTAAGCATTTTAGGCTCGCTTAAAGTTGGCGGTCATATAATAACTTCTGTTTACGAGCATAACAGCGTACTGCGCGTGTTAGAGCAACTAAAACAGCAAGGCTTGATAGAATATTGTGTGGTCGAGCCAAGCACAAAAATGGGCATCATATCGGCAAAACAAGTGTCTGAAAAACTTAAAAGTAATACTTATATGGTTGCGCTAAACCACATATCTAATGTTACGGGCGTAGAAAACGATGTGTCTAGCGTTGGCAAATTTTGCACGAGCCACAACCTTTTGTTTTTGCTAGATGCCGCCCAAAGCGCTGGTCACGTGCAGATAGATATCCAAAAAAGTGGTATAGACTTGCTTGCTGTTGCTGGTCATAAAGGGCTATTAGGTCCACAAGGGGTGGGCGTGTTGGCGCTTAATAAGTCGCTAGAGGCTAAAGGCTATTCGCTTACGCCCATTAGTTTTGGTGGCACGGGTACGCTTGGCGAGAGTTTAAACCAGCCACAAAACTTGCCCGAGGGCTTCGAGTCAGGCACGCTTAACAACCCCGGGATACTTGCTTTGGGGGCTGGCGCCGAATATGTAAAGCAAAACTTTTTAAAGTTTCAAAGCCACATAAAAAGTCTAGCGAAGCATACGCTAGAAAACTTAGCACACACCACTAACGTAATTTTATACACGCCCAAAAATACCTATGGTGGCGTTATCAGTTTTAATATTAAAGGGCTAGAGTGTAATGCCGTTGCGGATATGCTAGATACAGAGTATGGCATTGCCGTTAGGGCTGGGCTTCATTGCGCCCCGCTTACGCATAGTTTTTTAGATACGCTAAACTTTGGTGGTACTGTAAGGGCAAGCATTGGCTGGCATAATACGCTTGCAGAAATTAATACATTTTTACACGCGGTAAAAACTATTGCTAATCAAATATCTTAAATGCAAATTTAAAACCAAAAAGCGCTAGCGGTGAAAACCATTTAACATTTAAAATTTAACATTTAACATTTAATACTACAACTCAGATAAAATAACATCTAACTTCTTGCGCTGGGCTTCACTTAAAAACGGCTTAATCGTGCGCGCATAACTTTGCAACTTAGCAACAGATATGTTCCCACTCTTAGCAACACGCCTAATCTCTGCGATAATCTCGTCCTCTGGCAAGTCTTGATACTGCTCTACAATTCGCTTAACATTATCCGTGTTTATGTTACCCTCACTCGCGCCCGTAGTTTTTTTCTCATCATCTTTAAAGTTATTCGTAAAACTTCTAAAATCCATTTTAACCTCCTTAATAATTGTATGCAAACTTTCGTGTGCATTTACATATACATAATTATATGCAAAACAATATTTTAAGTTTACTACCACTTTTAATGAACATCAACAAAGGCGAGGGTTCTGCCGCAAACTCCTCCCCGCTTTTGTCAATTCTGCCACAACTAATGGGGGCAGGCGGCAGCGGCGAAAAACCCGATATCGCAAGCCTACTAGAGATGTTCACAAAAGGCTCTAACAGCGGGGCAAGCGGGGCAAACCAAACAAATAATCAAGCCCAACACGAAAATACAACAACACACGACAACACAAATTCTCAACACAACACACAAACAAATAACAACTATCAACACAACACACAACAAAACAACAACCCTAGCCAAAATTATCAACCTAAAAATACAACACCAACAAAAGAAGATTTAGACAGATACTACTACGAAGCCTACGGAAAATCTGCACCAAAACTAGAACAGCCAAACACAAATAACAATGCCCCAAACAGCAACTTCTCAGACAACAACTTCACAGGCTTCTCAGACAACAACATAAATAATTCTAACCACCAACAAACCACACACACCCCACCCCCAACAAACAACACACAAAACAACCTAATGGAAATGCTACCCCACATACTTCCCCTTGTTCAAAACATTCAAAGCGGTAACTCAAACCCAAACCACAGCGCTAACCAAAACAACACCAACCATAAAAATACACGGGGCAATAATAAAGGCAACGCCAAAACTAACAGCAAAAGCAACGCAAACGCCTTTTACCTAAAGCCAATAGAAAGCATAGTTCACGACAAAATCGGAGTAAGCATACACAACTACTTCGCAAGCGTTTAAACCAAAAAGGGTTTTGAGCCAAGGCTCAAAACCCTTTTTGGTTAATTAAGAATTATGAATTCAGAATTCTTAATGGTTACACCCCATTTAATACCCTTGCGTTTGAACAGTTATAAATTAGTTATCTAAGCCCCACTCATCTATGTCTGATTTTCTACGCGCTCTAATTTTGCTTTGGGCTATGTAGCCTGCTGTGCCGGCTGCGCCTACGCCTGCTACACTTAGTGTGCCGATTATTATGTTGCGGGCTAGGTTAGAGCCGTTGCTCTCACTTGGTATGTAAGGTATGTACCATACAGCGAATAGTAGAATTGTGTCTGCGCCGTTTTCTAGGTCTAGTAGGTGAAGTGGTAGTAGTAATTGCTCTGTTTCTGGGCAAGTATCTATAAGTTCGCCGTTACGTGATAGACTCCAGCCGTGGAATATAGCGCCGTAGATGTTTAGTTGTAGGGTTGGTAGGATAAATTCTAGGGCGTACTGTAGGGTTATGTCGTAGTGGCTCATACGGGCTTGCCCGAAGTAGTGTTCGCATACTAGGATTATACGTACGTAGCCTTCCTTGATTGTTGGTAGGTCTAGTATGCCGTCTTGGATACTACAACTTGCTGTGCCGCGGGTTACGAATATAGTGAATGTTGCGTAGAAAGTTGGGTCTATTGTCGATGTTGCTGTGATTACCGCTGTGCCTACGCCGTATGGAAGTACGGTTACAAAGCCGTTCATATTTGTGATTTTGCTGAAGCCATTACCGCCCTGAACATTTTCGCCGTAGCCATACTCGCCACCATTACCCGTGCCGAATATTCTCACAACGCTGTTGTCACTTGATGTCCACACGAAGTCTGTTGTAACTTCGCCGTGGGTGTTTAGCCTTAGGCTAAGTTCTAGAGATTGCCTTGCTGTTACATCTGAAAGTGTGTAAACGCCGTCTGTGTATACTAGTGGTATTAGCATTGCTGTTTGCTCGCGAACCACGCCGTCGCCTAGAATTTCTAGGCTCTCAAGACGCGCTTTGTCTACCGCTATTGTGAATGTGCCGGCGAAATCTGTGCTTGGTTCTGTTGCCGTGATTGTTACTACGCCTGCGCCAACTGCTCTAAGCATAACCAAACCGCCAATGTTGCTGCCTAA
>WQRI01000081.1 GCA_009786825.1 Bacillota bacterium | reverse complement strand
CTTATAATTTATGCGGGCAGATATTCGCCGCTTCAAAGTCGGTATAAGGCGGTGGTTGTGGCGGTTTTGAGTGTTGTGATTGTGTTTGGCTATGTGTATAAATATAACATCGGGCATAGTTTGAATGCGCAAAGGTATTATTCTATAACGCGGGTTCAAGGGGGTAATGTAAGCGTTGTGTCTACGGCGCGTGGGGCTTATGGCGCGCGAAATATTTTGGTTTTAACAGAAGAGATAGATGCGCGGGCAGACACGAGTTTGCAAAGGTATCTAAACTTTAGGGCGGTTCGGCGGGTAGATGCGGTTGTTGTACACGATGTTAATTGGACTCACGCAAGGGTTAGTAGGCTGGTTAGGAAACTAGAGCATTTCGAGTTGAGCGTTGTTTACTTGTCGTCTGTAAGCGAAGAAGATTTTGAAGAGTTTTTCGACTTAGTGCCGCTTCGGGCATTTGATTTAAGGTTTATGGACAATGCGTTTTATGTCTATGGCGTGAGATTTCAGTTTTTTTATAACTTTCCAAATAATAGTGTGGCGCTGGGCATTGTGATGGGTGGTGGCTCTAGTGGTGGCTCGAGTGGTGGTTCAGGGGGTGGCTCTAATAGGTTAGTGGCGGTGCATTTGCCCGCACGAGTGCTAGATAATCAGTGGTATTTTTTCGACTTTTTAAATCTGTGGGCATTAGGCGCGCTTGGGCAAATCAATTTAATAATAACGCCAACCTATAACGAATTGCTAGAAGATTTTCCGAATGTTTACATACTGCTAACTAATAGGGGAGAGAACCACGTATGGCACGACACAACACTAAATTTAAGGCACTTCCGCAATGGCTATTTTAGAATGCGTAGCGGGGTTTAGGGATAAGCGAGCGTTGAGCGTTCAGTCTATCGCTAGATAGGTAGTGCAAGTAATAAAAAAAGGGCTACTCGATTTTGTGAGTAGCCGTTTAGATTTTTGTATGAGATTTTGTGAGTTTATGGGCGGTCGGCTAATAAGTATGTGCTTGATATGTACTTTATGCGGCAGCCCATTTGCCGTAGTTTGCGGCGGTTGCTTCTTGTTGTAGTGTTACAAAAAAGTCTCTGTGGTGGTTGCGAATATTTGTTCCTGTAACTACTGCGTAGCCCGCTAGTAGCATAAGCGCGCCCACGTTATAAGTGCGTATGCGGCTCTCAGCAAAAGAAGGGGTGGTTAGCCAAACGTGGCGGCGCAGGCGGTTACCAACTGATGTATTGTCGCCGTCGTAGTTTGCCCCAACAACGCGCTTTAAATAAACCGCACGACCAACTGGCAGTATGGTTCTTAGGTGTTCTGTCGCTTCCGGTCCGAACGGCTCTATATTACCACCGGTTGCTTCTGGCGCGTCTATGCCTATAAACCTAATTGTGCGTCTCTCTCCCGTGTTAGCAAAGCCGGCTGCATCACTTCCGTGTGTTATGTCAACTTCTATTGTGTCGCCATCTATCACCCTTACAACAGTTGCTTGCTCTATATTTACATTGCTTGTAGGCAACGTATAATTATATTCGTCGTCGTTTAATAAATCTAGTATAAAGTCGCACCCCGATAGTAAAATAGTAAAACTTGTCGCAAGTAGAATAATCGCTGTGAACAAACTCACACTCTTTTTTCTAAAACGTTTCATATCTCCTCCAAATTTTTTTAGGTATTTTTGAGTTTGAAAACTTTTTGCACTATTGTTTTTTGTTTGAACCTAATACAATTTATGACATAAATGAATTTATGGTGTGTAGCCCTACAAAAAAAACAAAGCGACTTTGCTATATCGTGCAAAGCCACTTTGAGCCGTGAAATTTTGTGTGACTTGCACAAGTTAGGGCGTAAGCCCATTTGGTGCGGACGGGGGGACTTGAACCCCCACGGTCTCCCGCCAGATTCTAAGTCTGGTGCGTCTGCCATTCCGCCACGTCCGCTCGGGTTTTTAGAGTTATTCGGTTGGGTTTAAAAAGTTGCATAAATTGTGTAGAATATTCATACAACCTATATAGTTTACTAGATATTTAAAAAAAAGTCAAGCAATTTCATAAAATTTATTTTACCATTTTATACAAAAATTTTGCTAAAATGTTTGACTTATTTTGGCAAAATTGTTATACTAGAACAAAGCGGTTGTGTTTAACTATATATCTTTAGCACATTTGCTTTAAGTAAATTACAAACTCACATACCATTTACAAAAAATACATATGGATATTGTTTTAAGAATTTTACTGTTTGCGGCAATTTATATGGCTTTTTATAGTCTTGTTTCTGCGTTTAAGGGCAAGTTTAAAAAAGCACATTTAGTAATGCTTGAAGTTACCAAGTATGTATTTTTATTTTCTGTGGTTGCTGTTGGCGTTATGTTTTTGCAGTATGCAAATGCGCTATCAACTCTGCCACATCTAGAGCGCACGTTCAGAGAAGTTATGTGGCAAGACAACCTATCTAGAAATGGTCTGTTTTGGCAAGAGAGCATAGCGCGTAGTGTAATGCTTCAAGCAAACCTAGCAAAAAACATAAACAACTTGTCTTTGCTTGTTATGTTTGGCGTTATAGCCGTTGTTTATTCTGTTAAAGATTTTAAACATAATTTTTTGAAAAGGTTTTGTTTTAACCCATTTGTAGTGGTGTCTACTTTTAAAACAAACACTTTTATGAGCAATATTTTTAGTGGCATTTTTATAGGCGAGAGTTTTGGTTTTATTAAGGCTTTGTTTGTAAAAATAGCAAATACTTTTGCTTGCTTAAAGGTTAGGCTAGCACAAGTTAGCATAATGATTAAGATGCTACTTATTGGCTCTGTGCTTTTTGTGCGCAACTTTATCAGAAGGATATATGCTTTTGTAACTTTGTCGTACCTTAGCGGCGGCGGATACTGCGACAGTTACGCTGTATTATTAAACTAAATAATTAAACGAGACAACTTACACACTTAGTTTTTGAGTGAACTTTTTTCGTTACGGCTTTTATTTGCAAGGTGCTTAAACAGCATTTAAGAAATTTGCAGAATAAAGTCGGGAAGGGTCGAGAAAGCCTAGTTCGTTCAAAAAATGCTAAATGTATAAATTGTCTCTATTTTTTTAGGCATACTATTTTGTGTACGCCTTTTTTTATGACCTAGGAATTATGCTATTGAGAACCGGGTGAAATGCTTCGTCCAAAAAAGCCGAGCCTCAAGCGAGGGAATCGGCGAAGCCGACTTTTTTAAATTACAAATTACAGTTTACAAATTACAATTTACAATATTTAAAATTCAACTTTTAAAATTCAACATTTAATCATATGGAAATTATATTCTACATCTTAATAATTGCGGGTATAGCCATTGGGTTATGTTTGTGCTATTTTTTACTTAAAAACATAAAGCACAGGCAAGTCTTTTATTTGGTGCTTGTTACGTCCCTTGTTGCTGCGTTTTTTATACGCACGATGATAGGGCAGAACGAGTTTGCTGAGCGGGGGGCATATTCCGTACACGTATCCGCGCTTAGATGGGTAATGCGCATTAACCAGCACGGCGAGTGGGTAAGGATATGGACAGACTACCAGCCACTAGGAATGGTGTCTGTTGCAATAGGTTACATTTTGCTGTGGCTTAATATAGCAAGTTTTGTAACAATTACTATGACGGCGTTTTTTAATATGCCATTTATGTCTAGGCTTGTTATGTATTTCTTTTTGCCGATAAGCGTTTTGTCGATTGTGTTTTTTGCACCAAGTGCGTTTTTGCTAGAAGGCGCAAGCGCGACAGATGGCTTTAACTTAAGAGTATTTTTATACGCGCTGGAAGTTGCCTTGGTTTTGTCGCTTTGTATTTTTCATACAACATATGTGTTTAAAAAGGCAAACGAAAAGGCAGATAAGATAGCAAACGATAGCAAGGCAGAGCAGATAGATATTTTTGCAGACAATACAGAAGCCGAGTACACACAACATTTACAAGGTGTTGTGGCAACCAACAAACCTAATAAAAAAGGTCTTTGGGCTTATATCAAAACGGGCTTAAAGACAAGCCGAAAAGAAGTGCTTGCAATGCTTGCGGTTTTCCCTATAATTTTAATTGTAACAATGCCTATCCACACGCTTATAGTTTTTGTGGGGCTGGGCGGACCAAACGCGGCAGAGCGCCTTACTTTTCAGCACAGAGTTTTTATTTATCTAGCCTTTGCAATTCCGTTTTTGCTTTACGCAGGCATAAATAAATTAAGGCAGTTGTTTAAACCATCAGAGTTGTTAGACAGCGTACAACTAGACAGCGAAGTGGCTACATCACCGCAAGCGAAAATAACCGCTAATGCACAAACCACACAGTACGGGGGCGATACGCAAGTTATGCAAACCACACAGTACGGGGGCGATACGCTAGTTATGCAAACGAGCGAGCAACTTAAAACACAACCCCACACACAGCCCACCCCTTATGTTACAGCCCTTGCAAAGCCCGCCTACACAGAAGTTGTTAGGTATGCAATTTTGTTTGTGGCGGTGGCTACGTTAATTGGCTTTAGCATTAACTTCCCGCTTTTATATAATTTAAGACCCACACGACTTCCGCTTCATTTATGCAACACGGCTATGTATATACTGCCTATCGTTTTAATATTCAGAATGAAGCGCGTGTTTTACTTTACTTTTTTTATAAACGTATTTGGGGCTTTTGCCGCAATACTAATGCCTAACTATGGGGGCTATAGCATTTTACACCCAACATTCTTTAGTTTTTGGCTTAACCACTACATCGCGTTTTTCTTACCGCTTTTGTGTGTAGCGCTAGGGATATTCCCGCGCCCAACAGTAAAAATCTTTGGCTACTCTATTGCGGGCTTTGCGGTTTATTTTGTTGGGGTTGCTTTTACAAACGCGTGGGCATCTAACTATGGCAATGTAGACTACTTCTTTTTAAACTCTACCTTTATAATAGACCACCTGCCAGGAAGCGCACTACAAGACATTATGAACACAACGGTTTCTTTCACGTGGGGCAGTTATTACTTCAGTTTTTATATATTATACAAAATTATTTTCTTTATAGTTTATATAATACTAGCGCTTGGTATGTGGCTAATTTACGAGTATTGGTTTAACAGTTGGGATAGTCTAAGGCGACTTTTCAGCAGAAAAGAAAAGATAGAGTTAGATGCACTTGCGCTAAAAGCAAAGTACGGGCTAAAGAGTTTAGACGAGCCGCTTTACCCAGAAGGCGCAGACTTACTTGTTTTACGAAACGTATCTAAAACATACGATGGCAAAAAGTATGCCGTTAAAAATGCTAGTTTGGAAGTAGGCGCGGGCGAGATATTCGGCTTTTTAGGACCAAACGGCGCGGGCAAGTCTACAATAATAAAAAGCCTTGTAGGGCTTCAGACACTAACGGGCGGGCAAATGGTTGTGTGCGGGTTTGATGTAGAGAAGCAGTCGCAAGCAACCAAAAGCCGCATAGGCTTCGTACCAGACCACTACGCACTTTACGAAAGGCTTACGGGGCGCGAATACGTAAACTATATAGCAGACCTTTACGATGTAGAACTAGAAAAGCGCAACCAACTTATAGAGCATTTTTTGAAAATATTCGAACTAGCTCACGCGTTCGATTCTCAAATGAGAACCTACTCGCACGGAATGAAGCAAAAGATAGCAATTATGGCAGCCCTTATACACAGCCCAAAAGT
>WQRI01000080.1 GCA_009786825.1 Bacillota bacterium | reverse complement strand
AAAAAAAAAAAAAAAGTCAAGCATATGAACAAACTTTTAACAAATATTAACAACAAACTTTTGTAGTTAAAATTAAACACAAATTTATTTGTCAAAATTGAATACTGTTTACAAAACAAAAAGCGGGCATTTTGCCCGCACTTCTATTTTTTGTATAAATATTTTTGATTAATAGAATGTTTTATTCAGTCTTTTTTTGTACCTAAAAGTTTATCCTGCTTTTTCTCATAGGCTTATCCTTTTCAATTACCTCGAAATCGAGGTAATTGAATATTCATTTACTATTAGACAAATTATAACACATCAATTATTTTAATTTTGGCTTTAAAACCCTAGCGTTTTTATGTATTCACTTTTAGAAGGCAACACCCTTAAAATATAAACTGTTTTATCTATCACTTCGTATATTGTCACATAAGGATATTTACTGTTAATCAGCATTCTATCATTTGTATCAATATTAAATTTACCCCGCAAAGCAACGCCCATATTTGGGAAAATCAATAAATTGCCTATCCCTTTTTTTAGGCTTTCTTTGACTTTCTGTGCGTTCCTTGGGCTGTTTTGCTTTATTCTAGTCTCAATGTCTAACAAATCTAGTTCTGCCATTGGTCTGATTACTAAATTTAACATTCTAATAATTGTACTCCTTAACAAATTCCTCAAATGGTCTGCCCGGTCCGCTATCTCTTCCCTTTTGAATTTCCGCCATTAGAATTTCTAAAGCCTCTTCTTTTGTCATTGCTGGTTTGTCTGGTTGGTAAGCCATTAGATTTTCGTAGTCTGCTTTAGACATCAAAACTACTTCTTTACCTTTTGGCTCTACTTGCTTTGCAATCTCTAACCAATTAGTATCTTTTGCTATTGCTACTGTTATAGCCGTCATATAAATTCACCCCCGTATATTTTGTTTACCCCGTATGTTTTATGTTACCTTTATGTTTTGCCCCGTATGTTTTTGTTTATATATAGTATATATCATTTTTGGTAAAAAGTCAACTGGTAAAAAGATTTTTTTGCTGTTACCCTTATAAGTTTGAAAAAACGCTGTCGTATAACTGTTGGCTTAGGGGGTTTATTGGCTGGGCGCGTTGTTTTAGTACTTTTAGTTGGTCTTTTACTATAAGTTTTACGGCTTCGTCTATGTTGGTGTAGGCGGTTTTTCGTATGTGTTTATTTAGCGGATAGTCTCTTGTTTGCTCTACTTTATCTGCTACGTATATAAGTTTTTCTAGTGGCTGCATACCCGCGCGCCCTGTTGTGTGGTAGCGTATTGCATCTAGAATATCTGTATCCGTTACGCCGAAAACTTCGCTTGCAACTTTTGCGCCCATATCGGCGTGTGCTGTTTTGTCTTTGTAATCTGCCGCCGAATTAATATTAAACTCTGGCGCTTGTTGTTTTGCTACATCGTGTAGTAGGGCTGATAAAAACACTTTGTGTGGGTCTAGATTTGTCTGTGCGTTTAACTCTAGCGCGCACGCTACTGTATATGCTGTGTGCAAAAATTTGTCTGCACTAAGGCGCTGTTTTACTTTTTGGGATATATCTAGATAATCTGCGTAAAGGTTGTTTTCCGTAATATAGTCCATTACTGTTTGCGGGATAAAGTTTGTTGGTGGGGTAGTTGGCTCTAGCCCCAAATTTAAAAACGCCCTTACTTTTGTGCTTGATATGTTAGTGCCTTTATATTTGCTTGTTAAAATACTTGGCTTGGTATTTGCCTTAGTCTCTGCCTTAGTATTTACCTTGGTATTTGCCTTAGGGTTTTGCTTTGATAGTAGAATTTCTGTATTTAAATCGGTTAGGTCTGCTTCGTTAATCTCGTTATTTGCGTCTGCCCTATTAACAACTATAAGTGTTGCAAGGTTTAGTATAACTTCTGGCTTATGCCAATGCTTAAGGCTTTTGGCAGAGTCTGAGCCTAGTATATAATATAGTTGGTCGTTTTTGTATTGCCCTTTAAGTTTTGTAAGCGTATCTGCCGTGTAAGAAGTTGTTTGGCTATCTATTTCTAATGTAGATATTTCCACCCCTTCCACCCCTAAAAACGCCCACCTAACCATTTCTAGCCTGTGTTTGTCGTTTGTTAGGTTTGGCTTGTGCGGAGCGTTTGCTGTTGGTATTACAATAATTTTATCTAGATTAAATTCGTTTTTTACATACAAGCACATAGCCACAGCCTCGTTATGTATTGGATTAAAACTGCCGCCAAATATACCTATTTTTTTGTGTTTTGTTTGCTGTGTGTTTTGCATAATTTGTCTCTTGGATAATCCCCCTTTTTGTGTTTGAGTGATTGCCCCGCGTTTAATTTTATAGTTTTGTGGCTATAATTTTTTAATGAGATTGTTAGGTAGAATTATAGATTTTACAATTATCCACGCTATTATTTTTATAGTGCTTTTTACGTGGGCTAGATTTTATTTTAGTGCCGTGTCTAATGCGGCGCTCGCGTCCCTTGTTGCAACTGTTTTTATTGGCTTTTTGCTTCACCTTAGAAAGTCTAGAAAAAACCGCACTACCGCGCTTAAAGCAAATGAAGAGCGCCATAAAGATAAAGTGCTTACGCAACTAGTACTTCAGGGCGAGCAAAAAACTAGGCACTTCTTTTTCGACTTTTTTGTGAAAAAGTTTGGCGCAAGCATTTATAAAGATATTGTCGTGCTAGAACAAGCAGACACTAGCAAAAAAATTTTAGACCACGAAAATCAAGTTGCTATAACGCCAAAAAAAATAACTTGTGTGTTTATGCTTTTTGAAGAAACACTTAGTAGCAAGCACCTAATCAGAATGTGGAACATTGCGCGCAAGTATAGTGTGAGTAGCATTGTGGTTTTGTGTAACGATGTTGAAAAGGGCGTTATGGATTTAAAAGTTATGATGAAGCAAATAAACACAAAAATTTTAGACAGAGACTGGGTTTATTTGCTTTTAAAGCGGTACAGCGTTTTTCCGCAACTAAGTTTAACGCTAGAGCGCCCACGCGGGTATACCTTTAAACAACTTGTTGCGTTTTCTCTAAACAGAAGCAGAACGCGTGGCTATTTAATTACCGGTTTGTTTTTGGTGCTTTCTGGCTTTATAACGGGCTACACGACTTACTATTTGGTTATATGCACAATTGTTTTGGGGCTTGCGCTGTTTTCTTACCTAAACCCGTTTTACAACAAAAGCGAAAACGACGCTATAGAAAAAGCATTTGGCGTGTAAATTTTAAATGCTAAATGGTTAAACTCATAAAGCGCTTCATTTAAATTAGTGGCTCGATTTTCGGGTTAGTAGAGCGGCGGTATAACACAAATTTAAAGCCTACAACTGATATTACGTGGGCTTTTGTTATTTCAGCCAAAGCGTCTGCTAACTCTCTTGCTGTGTATTCAGACGAAGTTAGTACGGAAATTTTTATAAGTTGGCGCGTTTGTAGCATTCCTTCTATTTGTTTTACAGAATTATCAGACAAGCCGTCTTTGCCTATTTGCATAAGCGGCTTTAAATTGTTTGATAAACTTCTTAATTTTGCTCTTGTTTTACTATCCATAATTTTTAATGTTAAATTGTAAATGTTAAATTGTTGCATCTCGCTTCGCGAGAAATACAATGTTTTTGTTGCGTAAAGCTGACCGCTGTATGCTTTATGCTGAGATGCTGTTATTCGTCCTCTGTCCAGTCAAATTCTAAGTCTCCAAATTTGACTATAGAACCCTCTACCATTCCCTCGGCCTTTAATTTTTCTATAACCCCAAATTCGTTAAGTTTTCTGTAAAAGTAGTTAACACTTTGGAAGTCGTCGAACGCTACGTTTCTTGCAAGTAAATCTATTAGCGTGCCGGATACTACAAAAATCTCGCGCTCTACAACGCCATCGTCTTCGCGTTCTAGCAAAGTGTCTTTTGTAATTTCGTACTCTAGTGGCTTTTTAGCATCTAAAACAATCGGCGTAAAGTCTATTGGTTTTGGCGGCGGAAGTGTTTTTAATAAAGTTGCCGTCTCTTTAATAAGTGTGTCTATGCCGTGTTTTGTAGCGGTTGATATTTCTATTATCTGCGGCATTTGTTTTTTTGCTTTTGTGGTATGCTTTTTAAGTTTGCTGGTAAAATCTTTCAGCGCCTTTTCTTTGGCTTTGTTTGCACTACTTGACTTACTAGTGTCCCCACTATCGCTATCATTATCATAAAACAAGTCTATTTTATTCAGCGCTATAATGCACGGCAGAGTAGACAGCATTTTGTTATAAAGCGTTTTTTCGTTTACAATTGTAAGGTAGTCATCAAACGGGCAACGCCCCTCAGTTGCGGCAAAGTCTACAACGTGAATCAGAAGCCGCGTGCGCTCTATGTGGCGCAAAAACTCGTGACCTAGCCCGTGTCCTTCAGACGCCCCCTCTATAAGCCCCGGTATATCTGCAACAACAAACGCAAAGTCGTGATACTTTGTAACCCCTAAGTTTGGTGATAGGGTAGTAAAATGATAGTCTGCAATTTTAGGTTTTGCGTTAGATATTACGGATAGTAAACTAGATTTACCCGCGTTTGGCTTACCTACAAGCGCCACGTCCGCTATGGTTTTTAATTCTAGCACTACCCACTTCTCATCCGTTTCTTCGCCTAGTTGCGCAAAGTTTGGCGACTGGCGCGTAGACGACTTGAAAAAAGCATTGCCCTTACCGCCCCTGCCACCTTTTAGAATAACTTCTTTAGCGTCCTCGTAAAACATATCGGCTATGATGTTGTCTGTTTCGGCGCATTTAATCAGCGTGCCACGCGGAACTTTAAGCACCACATCTTTTCCGTTTTTGCCCGTACAGTTTTTGGCTTGTCCATTCGCCCCGTTTTCTGCCTTGAAGTGCTTTTGATAGTAGTAATTTATAAGGGTGTTAGCGCCCTTGTCTATAGTAAAAATTATGCTACCACCACGCCCGCCGTCCCCGCCATCTGGTCCGCCCTGTGTAACATATTTCTCTCTGTGAAAACTCTTTGCGCCGTTTCCACCATTTCCTGCTTTAATTAAAATTCGTACTTTATCTACAAACATTTTTCTAATTGTAAAGTGTAAAGTGCTAAGTGTAAAGTGTTTATATGCAATTAATGCAAAAACATCTGAACGTCTATCAGTTACTTCTTGCATAGAATTTGCGCTGTAATATTGCCCGCGCTAGCGGGTGCAATCACTTTACACTCTACATTTTACACTTTACACTTCTCCCAAAATTGCTTTTGCTGCTTCTATCCCATCTCGCATAGCGGTAACTACATAACCCTCGCCCCGAGCAGTACAGTCTCCACCTGCGTAAAGCCCTTTTATATTTGTTTTGTAATTGTTGTCTACTTCTATAAGCCCCCACTTTTTGTCAAGCCCATCAATGTCGAAATCTAGTTTAGAGCCTGCCGCTATTATAACCATATCTGCTGCTACTTCAAATTCGCTATCCAAAATCTCACTAACAGAGCGCCTGCCACTATCATCTGGCTTGCCTAATTCCATTTTAACAAACCTAGCATTTGTAACTACTTGCGGGCTTTTACTTGCGCTTTTTTCGCCGACCCCACCGCTAGAACCCCCAACAAAGCCCCCAACAAATCCTTTAATGCCCGTTAAAAAATTTATCTGCACACCCTCTGCAATTGTATCACTAACTTCACACTCTAGCGCCGGCATCTCATCTTTACTTCGCCTATAATAAATCTGCACATCAGCACTAGGGAAGATTCGCCTTGCAACCCTTGCGCTATCAAGCGCGGCATTACCGCCCCCTATCAC
>WQRI01000079.1 GCA_009786825.1 Bacillota bacterium | reverse complement strand
AGAAGAAGTACTGCCACGATGTATCCATCGTAAACTAATATCTCAATGTCTGCCGCTACCCCAAAGCCTCCAACTGTAGCACCTGCACTACCCGCAACAAAAGAAGTTGCTTGTCCGTTCATTTGCCTTGCTAGTGCGTTTTGAGCAGTTAAAAGTGTGTTAAAGTAAGCATTTGCTGGCGCACCCGATGTTCCAGCACCAAAGCCGAATGTTGTTGCTCTTTCCGATGCGGTTAAGCCGTTAATAAAGTTGGTTGCCGAGTTTATTCTAGCAATTTGAGCGCCCCCAATTGCTGTTCCAGCTGGTGGCAAAGCACCTATTGCTGTAATTAGTTGACGCGCTGCTTCTGGGTTGTTTGGCAATACCGCATAGAATGCATCACTTGCTGCTCTTAGGTCTGTTATAAGCGTTGGCGCCGCTGCTAGAAGTGCCGCTGGGTTTGCAACTGCATCTAAAACAGTAGGTGTAAAAGGTGATGGGTTAGGCTGTGGTAAGTGTGGCGGGATAGTTGTAGGAACAAGTAGTAAAAAAGCATCTATTACCGCTTGAAGCGCTAATCTTTCCGGCGCATCTGGTAAAATACCCGGTGGGTATAGTAAACCCCTAGCCCTGCCTATTTCTATAGACAACTCGTTTAACAAAGTTTGGTTTGCCTCAAAACTAGGGTCTGCATCTGCCGCCGCGTTTATTACTGCAGAAATAAAGTTTCTAGCAGTAAGTGTTGCGTGAGTTACTGTACGTATTGAAACTGCGCCCGTTGCTACCCCACCTAAGTATACAAGTGGAGAAGAAGTGTGGTTTACTGGTGTCTCTGTAACATTAAGCCCCGACACATTTGCTACAGTTTGTCCTACAATTTGGTCTATAATGTGCCAAACTGTGTTTCCTGGCGAAGTTAGCGGAGCACCATCAAGATCTTGTTCTGCTACTAAACCTACACCTATAAGCCAAGGTCCAGCCCATAAAGCCGTAGTTGAGCTTCCAATAGCGTAATTGTATATAACTGCTACGATAGTGTTGCTGCTGTTTACAATTACTTCTAGGTTTATTCTGCCAAAGCCTGGCGTAACGCTATCATCACCCCTGCACGAGAAAAACCCGTAGTTGAAAAAGTCACTTCCGCCCGTACCCGAACCATAGTGCTGACCATACCAAATAAGGTTTTCAACGTGTGTTGTGCCTGAAATCCTTGTGTAGCCAGTTCCAGTAAACCTTGCGTTGTTAAGTGTGTTAAAAGCAGCTTGAAGCCTTAAGTAAGGGTTAACGCCATCTACTACCCAAGTGTGAACAATAGATGTGCTAGCATCAAAAGGATTAAATGTTGCTTGAGCGCCCGCAGCCAAAGCCCTTACACGAGGAGTTGCTTCTAGCCACGCTGTCATAGCATCGTCAATTGCTGCTTCTGCCGCTAGTGCGTTAGCCGTAGATAGTGGGCTTCCGTGTGGTAGTGCAACTAGTTTAGTGTTAAGCGCTATTGCTAAGGCAATTTCTGCTGGAATTGCTTCTACTGCTGCGCTAACATTAACAGTTACTGCTTCCGTTACATTAGTAACAGTAAAACTAACTTGTGAAGTGCGCCAATGGTTAACACCTGCTACAGTTGCCTCGGTTGCAGTTGGAACAGCCGTAAACCTATGGTTTGCCGCAGGCTGTATATAGAAAGTAAAGTTAGCGCCTTCCCTAACCTCTACAGTTCTAGTTGCTGTTGTTCCTGCTAAACCTGTAACATTTACGCTAGCGCCCGTTGGTACATAGTTAACTGTAAGAGTGTGATAAGTATATTCATCATCATCACCATTACAAGCCACTAGTACAAAAGTCATAGCAGTTGCTAAAACTGCTATTAAAAGAATCATAAATAACCTTCTTGTCATTTAGATTTCCCTCCTTAAATAAATTTGTTTTAGATTTTGTTTTTTTGCGCTGTTTTTATACAAATTTATACAAAACCAAAACGCAAAAAGGCACAAACTAAAAAAGCTTGTACCTTGTTATTTTTGTTTATAAAAGTTTGCGCTAAACCTATTGTATGTAGCAACCAAAAGTAAAACCTTGCAAGCAAAAAACTGCTTACTGCAAAACCCGTTAATGTGCGTCCCACAAATGTGCTTTTTAACTTGCCACAAACCATAGTTAAGCATAAATATATTATAACACACATCAACCAAAATTGCAAGTGTTTTTCACATATTGCTTTACATTTTCTTTACATATAATTTACCTTTTGCTTACACAGTTGTTTTATACTAACAACATAAAAAAGGGCGGTAGGTTTAGCCAATGCCCTTTTTTATTGTGTTTTGAGTTTCGTAAATTTCTTTTTTATGCAATTGTTTACTTCTGTTTGTCTAATTGTTTTAGTTGTTTGATTGCTGTGTCTGTATATAACAATTACATTTCGTGTTTTACATTATACAAGTTATTACGACTTCTTGTTGTTTTTCTTGCTGCACGACCTTGCGTTGTTGTTTTTGTTGTTGTTCTTCATAGAAGAGCAAGACCTTGCGCTTTTGTTGTTGTTCTTGTTGCTCATAAAATTTCACCTCTTAAATAAATTTTCTAGTAAGTTTGTTTGTTAGCCTAGTAAAAACCATTTTGTTAAATACGGACAATCCCGTTAGAGTTAGTTTGAAAACTTGTGCTTACAAACTTTGTTGCTTCTTCCCCCCTTCCCACTTTTATATGTAAACGCCGAAGTTACAATTACAACTTTGATTTGCCTATTTGGCTTTGTCATATTTTGTTACAATTTGTAATCAGCCTTACAATATTATTGTGTACGCTTTGGCTTAGTTTATACACTAACATTACTAATTTGCTCAAAAAAACACGCAAAATGTTAGTAAATTGCCACATTTTATGTTACAATACAGATATAATGAAAGTAAAGCGTTTAAAAATTAGCAATTTCAGAAACTATGCCAGCCAACTTGTAGAGTTTAAGAGCGGCATAAATTTTTTAATTGGCAAAAACGCTCAGGGCAAAACAAACCTTCTAGAAGCAATATATATATCAAGCCTTGGTCATTCCCCCCGAACCAACAAAGAGCGCGACACTATAAAGTGGGACACTACTACCGCAAAAATAGCGCTTGAGATAGAACGCCGAAGTGGCACAGTTAAACTAGAAACCCACATATCTAAAAACCACAAAAAAATTGTAACCATAAACGACATTCCGATTTTAAGAATTGGTGAGCTTCTAGGTCAACTAAACGTGATATACTTCTCGCCCGATGAACTAAGCCTAATAAAAGACGCAGCAAACCAGCGCCGCCGCTTTCTAGACATAAACATATCGCAAATTAAAAAGCCCTATTTTTACACGCTTGGGCGCTACAACAAAATATTATCTCAGCGCAACCGCTTACTAAAACAAATTTCTGCAAACAAAGCCTCACACGATACGCTTGCCGTGTGGGACAGCCAACTTGCAAAAGAAGGCGCTCAAATTATACTAACGCGCCAAAAGTTTATACAAAACCTAACGCCCTATATCTGCCTTGCCCACGCTAGCCTAACAAGTTTGAAAGAGCAAATCGCGCTTACTTACGAAACCAGCATAGTAACTAAAGAGACAACAAGCCGTGAAGTCAACAATTCGCCACACCTAGAAACCGAAATAGAAAACTTGTTTTTACAGCGTTTGACAACCACAAGAGAGCGCGATATAGGGCTTGGTCACACAAGCACGGGTCCGCACAGAGACGATATAAAACTTAGTGTGAATGATGTTGATGTAAGGCTGTTTGGCTCTCAAGGGCAACAGCGCACGGCAACCCTATCCCTTAAACTTGGGCTTTTTAAACTTTACGAAAACTTGCTGAAAGAAGCCCCCGTTTTGCTGTTAGACGATGTCTTTTCAGAACTAGACGAAGCAAGAAAGCAAAATCTTCTAGACTTTTGCAAAGGGCAATCTCAAACAATAATCACGGGGGTAGACACACTTTTAAACGATAAGGCTGTAGCGGATATTCTAAAACAAACTCACTCTAATATTTTCTATATAGAAAACGGAAGCGTAAAGGTGTAACTGTATTTCCGTGCTTAACTTTGTTCTGCTTAGTTTGCTTTACAAAAAACGAATTCACAAAACACACAAAAAGCGTGCAGTAAATTACCGCACGCTTTTTATAGTCCCTTTTTTGCCCGTATGGTTTTATTTAAAAGCTTGCCACTAAGAACACACAAAGCATTCTCGCGGGTTTGCCAATTAAAAGCATTTCAATTTTAAGCCGAAATTTCGTACTCTGACTTAACAAGAAACTTCATTACTCACAGCGCAATCTCTCTAGCAAGAAATTTCATACTCAGAGCGCCTACGCTTTCTGAACTGGTCTGTAAGTGTCAGATGCCCCACCCACAAAAGCGTAACGCCAAAGCCACCAGCAACAGCCACCACTATCCAAATCTCTCTATCACTCGCCTTAACTATATCTGCATATTCCCAATTTGCTACCAAAACAATTTTACTGCCCGCAACAAAAATCTGCTCGCAAAACTCACTTACATACCCACCACTCAAACGCCTTGCGCCATACTCACCGTTCCCGCCCACACTATCACTTCCACCATTCACAACATCACCGCCACCTTGCAAATGCCAACCAACAAAACTAAAAAAGTCACTACTAGGCGCAACAAGCCCCCGCTTAACAAGTTGCTCGTGCGTACCTATAAAATAACTGCTCTCACCCACAACACTAGCAAACACAACAATCATCTGCCCATAACCAAGGCACACATTACAAAGCGAATTAAAATAACCAGAGCAACTACTAAAATCTATCGCAAACATCACAAGCCTAACGCTAGCCTGCCCGCTAAAATGCTCTATGCCAATCTCTCTCAAAACATTTACCGACTTAGTGCCGTCTGCGTAAACAAGCCGCCACCCAATAAACATCTGCCCAGCCAGCATAGGCGTAAACAACTGCCTTGTCGGAAGCGCGCTAGATAATATACTAACTTCGTTAAGCGTATGCCCATAAACATTCTCAAACCTAATCGTTAACTCACGCGGCACATAATACTCTGCACCAGAGATATAACACTCACCGCTTAAACTAGAAATACAATACCCACCGCTAGACACATAACGCTCACCACTCAAACCAGACACATAATCCCCACCGCCATAACACTCACTCTCACCAAAAACATAATTCGGCTCTGCCACATAGGCAAAACCTTTGCCACGCGGGGCAAAAAACCCAGCACTAAAAATTACTGCCAGCCCAAAAACCACATATGCAACTGCCCTTAATCTATTCAATACTCACCCCTTATAGCAAAAACACCAAACCTACTTAAAAAGTAAATCGGTAAACTATTTATTAAAATTGTTAAATATATATTAACACATTTCAGCTTTTTTTGCAAGCGTTTTAACACACTTTTTCAAACTTTTTCAAAAAAAATTTTTTATTTAACAAAAAAAGAGAGCCTATTTTGCTTTTAAAAGGCTCTCTTTTTTAAAACTATTTTAGTATGTGCGGTCAGTTAATCCGTCCCCGTGACCAATGAAAACAACACAAAAAAATAGCGGTTAAGCTTTTTACCTTAACCGCTATTTTTGTTTGTTACCGCGCTAAAAATTCAACTGTGGTCATTTACTCCGTCCCCGTGACCAAATTTTGAGCCTTTGGCTTTTCCGCAAGGAAAAACAACCGCGAAAAATTTATACATCAAGCGTTATTCTCTATCCCCCGTAAATCTAGTGCCTACCCTTTTGCTTACGCCCTTGCCTAACTCTAGATACTTATCGAAGTCTGTCATATTTTCTAGGCTGTCTAGTGCTATTTTTATAAAATGCTCTATCTTTTCAGTTCTGCTTTCTGCGCCAAGTTCAGACCACGCCTTGTATAAATCTTTAAGTCTACGGCGCACAACCATTGTAAGTATATCCCAAAACACCGCTATAATAAAAGTAAC
>WQRI01000078.1 GCA_009786825.1 Bacillota bacterium | reverse complement strand
AGCCACCAAGATATGACCCTAGAGCAAGCCCAAAACTTCACACTTCCTGTACTTACTCTAGACATACAAGGCGCAATATTCCACGGCTGGAGTCTATCACGTGGCGGTAGCCTACTACCAAGTGGCACGGGTAACGAAAACGGCGAAAACGGCAACACAGGCAACCTACCACTTCACCTACTAGACCTAGAAAACGGCGCAGACACACTACTACTTTTCGCAGTATGGTATATACCATATATCCCATCTGAAAATGGCAGTAGCAACCTAGCACGCAACATCATAATCGGCACATTAAGTGTAGCAGGCGTAGGCGCAGCCGGCACAGCAGGCTATATAGCACAATCTAAAATCCGCGCCCGCAGAAAAGAAAATATCGACGAGTGGACAATGGACTAATTATCAAGTATCAAGTAACAAGTAACAATTAACAAGTAACAAGTAACAAGTAACAAGTGTTACACCCGCTTGCGCGGGAAAGATTGACCATTTATTTTGGGTCAGTGAACACGTCCCCGTGACCCAAATTTCTAACTGTTCAAACGTAAGGGCATATAATGGGTTGCAACCATTGTTCATTGTTACTTGTTAATTGTTCAATTGAAACAATTCATAATTCATAATTAACCAAAAAGGGTTGCATTATGCAGCCTTTTTTGGTATAATAAAATAATATTGTGCTATTTAGTAAAATTTTAGTATTTGTCGGGTTTTGTTATAAAAGTAGATGGAGGAAATTGGTTATGAAAAAACTTGCGTTTGGGGTTATGAGAATGCCGTTGTTGGACAAGGCGGATAGTGCTTCGTTTGATTACGAGCAGATTTACAAAATGGTAGATTTATTTATTGAGAAAGGGTTTTCTCATTTTGATACGGCTAATGGGTATCACGGCGGGGCATCTCAGGGTATGATTAAAAAGGCTTTAGTAAGCAGACACGCGAGAGAAAAGTATGTGTTATCTACAAAACTTCCGCCTTGGTCTGTTAGTGAAGCGGGCGATATGGAAAAGATTTTTAATTCGCAACTAGAGGCTTGCGGGGTTGAGTATTTCGATTATTATTTGCTTCACGCGCTTAACAGGAATTATTACAAAGATGTTATAGAAAAGTTTGACGCTTTTGGCTTTGTGCAAGAGAGAAAGAGTGCGGGCAAGATAAAACAAGTGGGTTTTTCTTTTCACGACACGCCAGAGATTTTAGAAGACATTTTAAAAAAGCACCACAAGCAAACAGATTTTATTATGCTTCAGATTAACTATTTAGATTGGGAGCACCCGGGGGTTCAAGCAAAAAAGTGTTATGATATTGCGCGCGCTTATAACATTCCGATTATGGTTATGGAGCCGGTTAAGGGCGGCACGCTTGCTAATGTTCCAAAAGAAGTAGACGACTTGTTTAAAGCGCACGACAAGAATTTGTCGCCAGCATCTTATGCGGTTAGGTTTGCGGCGGGGCTAGATGGTGTGTTTTCGGTTTTGTCTGGTATGAGCAGTTTAGAGCAGGTGAGTGACAACGTAAGTTATATGCAAGACTTCAAGCCTTTAGACAAAAAAGAGAGTGCGCTTATTGCTAAGGCGCGTGAGATTATAGAGAGCAAGGTTGCTATACGTTGTACATATTGTGGCTATTGCGAGGACGATTGCCCAAAAAACATTGCCATTGCGGGATACTTCGGTTTGTATAATACGCTTAAGGCGGGGGACGCTAACCCGTTTAATCAGCGTATGTATTATAGCGCGCTGGCAGAGCAAAAAGGCAAGCCGTCTGAGTGTATAAAGTGTAAGAAGTGTGAGGTGGTATGCCCACAAAAGTTAGAAGTTATAAAACATTTAGGCGAAGTAGACAAGGAATTTAAGTAAAGGTATTAAATGTTAAATTGTAAATGTTAAATGTTAAATGATTTCACCGCTAGCGCGGGCAAATTATAACTGAAAAATTTATAACAAAGCAAAAAGCAAATGTTCAAAACGCTATGTTATTAATGTTTGCAACCATTAAAAATTGAACATTTAACATTAAAAATTGATTATATGACACAAAAATTGTCGGAAACACAGAACGTTGCCCTTGCAGGTATGTTTGTTGCGCTTGGGGTTTTAGTGCCGTTTTTTAGCGCGCATATGTTTGGCATACCGGGCAATGTGTTGTTGCCTATGCACATACCAGTTTTACTTTGCGGGCTTATTTGTGGGGCGCGGTATGGTTTTATATGCGGGTTGTTATCCCCCGTATTATCTAGTTTGCTAACGGGAATGCCGCCCGCATACCCTATGCTTCCTATAATGGCGGTAGAGCTTCCAATTTATGGGCTTGTGGCGGGCTTGCTTTACAAAAGGTTCAGACTGCCGCTTTACATATCGCTTCCGGTAGGTTTGGTTGCGGGGCGCGTAGCATACGGCTTTATGTTTGTGTTTTTGTTGTGGCTAAACCCAGAACTTAGGGCGGCGGGGGTTTTTCTTGCTGTTTCTACGGGGCTTCCGGGAATAGTTATTCAACTTATATTAATCCCCGTAATTATTAATGCGCTAAACCCACAGTTTAGGGGCGGAGTAAAATTTATGTTTTCATCTAAAGTTATCAGCGAGGCTAAAGAAAAAATTCAGAGCGGCGAGGCTACGCTTGTTATTATACAGCAAAATAAAATTGTGCTAACAGACAACAGGGCGGGCATACGGGGCATATTCGATATATTCAACACGCAAAGAGAAGTTTTGAAAGACGCAATTATTGTAGACAAAGTTATTGGTAAGGCGGCAGCGACGCTTATGACTTTGGGCGGGGTTAAGTATATTTATGGCTTTACTACAAGTAGGTCTGCAAAGCATTTGTTGCAAACAAACGGCGTTAGACTAAAGTACGACAAACTAGTAGACGCCATAACAAAGCAAAGCGGCGGGCTATGCCTAATGGAAGAGACAGTATTAAATATAGACGAGCCACAAAAGGCGTACGAGGCGATAGTGGCGAAGTTTGAGGAACTAGCGAGGAATTAATGAAAATATTATTTGTTTGTGAGGCTAATATTTGTAGGTCTGCTATGGCAGAGGCTTTGGGCAAGCATTTGCTTAGGCTTAATTCGCTTAAAGGTACTATTAAGTCGGCGGGGGTTAGGGCATACGAGGGTAGCACGATGAGCGACCTTACAAAAAAGGTTTTAAAAGATAATAAGGTTAGGGCGCATAGCCACAAGTCTACAAGGCTAAGTGATAGGCACTTAAAAAGGTTTGACTATATTCTTACGGCAACAAATATACAAAAGGTTAATATAGTGTCGTTTGCAAAAGAGTTTGACCTAGCCGAGTATATAAACAAAGTTTACACGCTAGGAGAGTTTGCAGGAAGCGGTGAAGATGTAAAAGACCCATACGGCTACGACTACGACTCTTACGCATACACGTTTAACAAAGTAGCCCCCCTAGTTAAAAAAGCAATAGAAAAAATAACAGGCTATAATATATATGTGTAAAAGGCATATTTTTGTGGAATGCACTTGTAAGGGTGACTTGAAAGGTGGCTTGTATGCAACAAGCAAAATTGTCAAAGAAATTTTAAAACAAAATAAGGAGAGTAAAAAACGATGAAAGAAATTGTTGTTAATAATAGTCGCGTGGTGGAAGGGCGGCTTTACCCTCAGGGTGTTCAGATTGTTAGAGAGGCGGTGGTTAAGTTGCCTGCTAAAGAGAGCCGCGTGGTGTTTGGTAATTTGCCCGATGATATTGATGTGTCTAGTTTGTCTGTGTCGTCTGATAGGGCAGATATACTATCGTGCGACTTTAAAACTACATACTTAAAAGAGCCGACTGTTGCCCCGCGCATAGAAGAAATTGATAAGAAGTTAGAAAAAGCAAAAGAAGATTTAGACCTAACAGAGAGTAAAATCGCAGTCTTAGACTTCGAGAAAGAAACGCTTGTGGCTAACCGAATGCTTAATACTGAAAAGGGTGTTAAGGTGGACGAACTTAAGGGCGCTACAGATTTTTTAAGAAAAACCTTTGAGAAAAACCGACTAGATATGCTTAAACTTCAAAGGCAAAGAAAAGAGCAACAACTTACAATAGAGAAACTTAGCAGAGAACTTAAGGGCGGGCTAGATACGTTTAAGTCGGTTGGCGAGGTTACGTGCGAAGTTAATATAAAGGCGGCGGGTGAGGCTAAACTTATACTGACGTACTATTCGAGAAAAGCGTCGTGGTCGCACTTTTACGAGGCGCGTGCGAGAGATGGTGACAACACTATAGAACTTAAACTTAAAGCAAAAATTGCTCAGCAAACGGGGGAAGACTGGACAGACATAAAACTTTATCTAGCAACCTCGCGCCCTAATACTTCACTTGCGCAGCCTTCTTTGGACACTTGGTTTTTGCGCCCAACCCCACCGCCTAAGCCGACCCC
This sequence comes from Bacillota bacterium, assembly GCA_009786825.1. Taxonomy (GTDB): domain Bacteria; phylum Bacillota; class Clostridia; order Christensenellales; family WQRI01; genus WQRI01. The sequence continues at coordinate 1,912 of WQRI01000078.1, read as the reverse complement.
TAGCGTTGCAGATTTATCTAGGCGGGTTGAAAGAGTTAAGAAAAAAGAGAGCCGCCGCCCTTCTACACCGGAAGAGTACGAGTTAGAGATGATTAGAGAAGAGTTAGAAATGGAAAGGGCAGCGCTCTCAACCAGTTTACAAATGAGCAAGATGTCTGAAGAAGACCTTTACTTTTTTGAAGAAGAAGATAAGTTTACAGTTTTAGAAAGCCTAAGCGGCTTAGAGTTTGAACTTAACGACACAGTAAGTTTGCCATCAAACGAGAGCAAAAGTTTTGAAGTTGTAGCACACAAGTTGCAAGCAACTTTCTCTCACTCGGCAATTCCGAAATTAGAAAAGGACGTGTTTTTAGTAGCAATTATAGAAGACTGGAAAAAGTTAGGGCTGATTGAGGGCAACATAAGCGTGTTTTATAACAATGCTTTTGTGGGCAAAACTTATTTGCATACTTATGCCTCGCTAGATAGTATTATAATATCTTTTGGCAGAGATAAATCTGTAATCGTTAAAAGAACAAAATCTAAAGAGTTTACAGGAACAAAACTTTTTGGCAATAATTCTAAAACGCAAATTGCCTTTACTATAGATATCAAAAACACAAAAAAGTCTGAGATTAACTTAAGGCTTAAAGACCAAGTTCCAGTATCAACAGACAAAACAATTACAGTAGATGTAGAAAATGTCTCGGGCGCAATTCACAGCAAAGCAACGGGCGAGTTGTTTTGGGCGCTTCCAAGTATCAAGCCGGGCGAGAGTTTGCAAAAAAGTTTTAAGTACAGCGTAACGCACCCGGTAAGCGACAGGATAGCACTAGAGTAAGCGGAATCACCACAACTTAGAACTTTAAAAGAATATTTGTGCTATAAGAGAAATAAACCGAAAAAGCAAGGAGATTAATTTAAATGAGAAATTGTCAAAATTGTAGCCTTACAATTAATGAGGCAGACAGCATTTGCGGCAGTTGTGGTTTTGCACAAAACCAAAATGCGCACTTTAATAATCAGCAAAACTTTAATAACAACCAGCAAGCGCAAAACTGGAATAACCAGCAGTTTACAGACCCAAACAAGAACAACCAAGGCTGGAATAACAACCAGCAATTTAATAATCAGCAAAACTGGAATAATCAGCAAGAGTTTGGGGGTCAATTCGGCAATTTTAACCAACAACAGCAACAACAACAACAAGGCGGGTGGAATAACAACCAAGGCGGACACTTTGGCGTAGACCCACAGCAACAACAGCAACAATTCGAAAAAGAGAGCAGACAAGGTGTAAGGGCAGGAATAATAGCGCTAGTCGTGTCGGCTATCGGTTGGATAATACTTGGCGTGGCGCTAGGTATTGTAGGGATATCTATGTCTATAAACGCACTAAGGCTAGGGCGCAAAACTAACAACAACACAGCAATAGTTTTAGGCATACTAGGGCTTATCCACAGCATAATAGTAGTAATCGCAACCTTTGTTGCAATAATCGCCTTCAACGCCGCACTTATATAACCCCTACAACACCGACACTTATGTTAACCCTACAAAACTTATATAACCAACTTTATAAAGAGCCTTTGCTTAAACCAAGGCTCTTTTTTTGTGTCTTTTTTGGATCAGTTAACACGTCCCCCTGACCCAGAGTGTCACCCTGAACTAGGGACAGGGTCTAGCGAAGCGAATGTGCGGCTTCGCCTAGATTCTTCCCGTTGGTCAGAATGACAGTTTAAAAGAATGAAAACTCAGAATGACAACCAAATAAGTTGGGTCAGTTAACACGTCCCCGTGACCCAAGGCGGTTTTCAATTTTAACAAAATATTTTATGTTTAATTTAATACACAAAAGTTTGTTGTTAATATTTGTTAAAAGTTTGTTCATATGCTTGACTTTTTTTTTTTTTGATAAAATATACTTATACAC
>WQRI01000077.1 GCA_009786825.1 Bacillota bacterium | reverse complement strand
TTTGGCACGGGTAGCGAGAGCGAGTATGAAAACGGCGACAACGGCTTTAGCAAAATCACAGACAGAAACGGCTTTGTAACCGTACTACCATACGGCGTAGGGACAGCAATAATCACAGCAACTTCAACAATAGACCCGACTTTCTATGCAATATTCACAATATTCGTAACCCGCGGAACAGCATCTTGCTCAATCCAAGACGGCATACTAGACCTACCAACAATAGAGTATGGCTACGTGCGCATAATACTAGTATGCGAACACTACTTCGGCACAGAGCGTATGAGCCACGTAGATATGACACTTGCACAAGCAATGTACTTCATTCTACCAACCTTACAAATCAACATAGATGGCGCAATATTCCACGGCTGGAGCCTATCTAGAGACGGCACTTTACTAGAGCCAACTTTCGTAACAAACGGTAGCGAAAACTACGACGGCGAGAGCAACACCGGTGGCGAGTACGTAATGCTACTACCAATGCACTTATTCGACCTAGAAAACGGCGCAGACACTCTACTTCTTTTCGCAGTATGGTACATACCATATATCCTAAGCGACAACAACGGCTCTAACCTAGCCCGTAACATAATAATCGGCACACTTTCAGTAGCAGGTGTTGGCGCAGCCGGCACAGCAGGCTACATAGCACAATCTAAAATCCGCGCCCGCAGAAAAAACGATATGGAAGAGTGGGGAATGGACTAATTATCAGGTATCAAGTATCAAGTAACAAGTAACAATTAGCAAGTGTTACACCCGCTTGCGCGGGGAAAGATTTAGTGCGGCTACGCCTAGATTCTTCGCTTCGCTCAGAATGACATTTAAAATAAATTGCAGGCTGTTCGAACGTAAGGGCATTTAATGGTTTGCAACCATTGTTCATTGTTAATTGTTACTTGTTCATTTAACCAAAAAGCCGTACGGAAATTTCCGTACGGCTTTTTGGTTAAAATTTTAGGTCTAGTATTTTTTTTAGGCCTTCCATATCTAGAATGTAGTGTAGTTTTATGCCGTTGTCTAGGCAGGCTTTTTCTGATTCGGGTGTGCGTTTTACGAATATGAATGCGTGTTCTACTGTTACGCCGAAGTTTTGGCGTAGCATTTTAATGTCTGATATTAGGCTTGTGGCGGTTGTTGTTACATCTTCTATCATTATAACTTTGTCGCCTTTTTTTAATCTGCCCAGTACATCTGAGTGAGTAGATTCTGCGCCGCGCTCTTTTCTTAGTAAGAATGCTGGCTTGTCTAGTATGTAAGATACCAAATCACCCGTATTTATTGCGCCGTATGCTATTGCGCCGATAGCGTCGAATTTTACACCGCTTTTTATAATCATCTCGGCGTATAGGTATGCCATTAGTCGCCTTGCTTCTGGTGCTGCCATAACATCGCGCAATTGTAAAAAGATTTTACCAAAGTCGGCCTCTGTAAGTACACCATCTTTAAGCGCCTTTTGAAGCGTTTTTAGTTTTGCTTTGTCATCACCCTCTAGCGCTATGCCCGCTTGCTTTAGTGTATCGCGCCCGCGCTTTAGAAGCGGCCACGTAGCAACATCAGCAGACTTTGGCGTTAGAATAAGGTCGTCTTTATTCAGTAAGTCTACTACGTGCTTAGTTAGCGAGATAGGGGGGATAGACTTCTTTTTTTGCTTATTAATTTCGTCGCGCCAATGTTTTGCTGTGTCGCCAAAAGGGGTTTTGCCCGTTTTTTTAACAAGGTGGTCTTTTTTCGTTAAGCCCGATGAGATAGGGTAGATTGCGTTTTGCCCGCCGTGAAGCGCGAATTCTAGACTGCCGCCTTGTCTGCCGAAGCCGGGGCATAGGGCGTGACCTGCAGGTAGATTTTTTTGCACTTCTAGCATTCTTACATTTTTTATGGCATCAGTTTTTGTAGAGCCTATAACGTAGCCTACGCGCGATACATCGATTTGTCTTGCTTGTAGCGCCATTTGTTGATAGGTGAAAAGCCCGCCGTTAAGAGTTTCTTGAAACTGTATGGCGGAAGGGTTAGAAGTTGCAACAAGCGCATACACACAAAGGTTAGGGTCTTGCTGCAAATACGGCTTTATAACATCTTCGCCGCCCATATACGCGTTTAGCACAACAATATCGGGCTTGAAGTTTTGAATATCTGCCTTAGCCCAACTTGTTTGCGTGTTTGCTATATCGCCACGCTTAACATCTAAAATTTTAACAAGCCCGTGCTTTTCGGACGCATACGCCATTAAATTCATAGCAACTTGGCGCGCCGCCGCGCTATGCTCGTAAAAAGCAAGTTGTGGCTTTACAGCAACTATATACTCGGCGCATTGGTCTATAATAGTTTTTAAGTAAGCCTCTAAGCCAGCCTCATCTTTACCAATTTTTATTTCTTCATCTGTTGGGTCTAGCCCCAAAACTAGATGAGATTGCTTTTTCTTTATTAAAGCCTCTAATTTTTGAAATCCGTTCATTTTTATTTCTCCATTTTTAATAGTGTAAAGTGTAAAGTGTAGAGTGTAAAGTGGTTACACCGCTAGCGCGGGCAAAGTTTATTTTGCAAAATGTAAACAAGCAAAATTCTCACAAAAACTATAGCAGACCGTTCAGAAGTCTTGCAATAATGAATTTAATCACTTTACACTTTACATTTTAAACTTTACAATAACCCGCCAACTATTTCATCTAGGTTTTTGATTTTGTTTTCTTTGCACCAGTTTTCTAGGTCGGCTATCATTTGTGGTATGCTCATAGGGTCTGTCATAAGCGTTGTGCCTACTTGCACCAGCGTTGCGCCAACAAGCATAAACTCTATAATATCTTTATAGTTTTGTATGCCGCCAAGCCCAATAACAGGTATTTTAACAGCCTTATAAACATCGTGAACCATTTTAAGCGCTACGGGCTTTACTGCCGCCCCGCTTAGCCCACCCGCGCGGTTGCCTAAAACTGGCTTTCGCGTTTTAATATCTACAGCCATACCGCCAAGCGTGTTGATAAGGCTTATGCCATCTGCCCCCGCGTTTTCTGCGGCTTTTGCTATAAGCGCTGGGCTTGTAACATTTGGCGTAAGTTTTACTACCAAAGGCTTTTTTGTGATTTTTCTAACAGCAGATACAACTTCTTCTACAGCCCCCGCATCAGTCCCGAATGAAAGACCCATTTTAACATTAGGACACGATACGTTAAGTTCTATTGCATCTATGTTTGTTTTTTCTAGTTGCCCAACAACATACAAGTAGTCGTCTACTGTGTTGCCACAAGCGTTAGCAAAAACAGGACTGCCTTGCTTTTTTAAAAAGGGAAGGTCGTGCTTTATAAAGTGGTCTACGCCCGGGTTTTGAAGCCCAACGGCGTTAAGCATACCAGAAGCCGTCTCAGCAACGCGCGGGGCAGGGTTACCTAGGCGGTTTGCGCGCGTTATCCCCTTAGACATCAGCCCGCCAAAAATTTTTATAGGGAAGAAGTTAGCATCTACTTCTTTGCCCATATTAAAACAGCCAGACGCCGGGATAATTGGGTTTTTAAACTCTAGCCCAAAAACTTTTCTTTGTAATAATTTAGACATCGAACACTACCTCCTTTAAGTTGAATACTGGTCCGTCGCAACAAACGCGCGCCATATGGTCGTCTCCGCTCTCTAGTTTTACGTGTTGGTTACAGCACTTGCCAACGCCAAACCCGCAAGCCATACGTTGCTCTAGGCTAACGTAGATTTCCGTACCCGCAAACTGAGGCTTAAGCGTGTTGTCTGCTGTAAAAAATTGTTGCTTAAGTGTTTTGAACATACCCTCTGGTCCGCAAGCGAATATGTAGTCTGGCTTAATTTTGTCAAACTCTTTAACGATTAAGTCGGTCACGTAGCCTTTTGTGCCAATAGAGCCGTCATCAGTAGCAATTGTTGTAGAAGTAGAATGGGCTTTAAATTCGTCTAGCAAAATGGCAGCATCTTTGTTGGTGAAGCCTAAAAACGAATGAACTTTGTTGCCCGCTTCAGCGAGACCTTTTGCTGTAGGCAAAAGCGGGAACAGCCCAATACCGCCGCTAACAATAGCCACAGTTTTGTTTTTGATTTGTAAAAAGCCATTGCCAAGTGGCATAAGAACATCAAGCGTGTCGCCAACTTTTGCTTTGGCTAACTCTTTAGTGCCGTCCCCCTTAAGCATAAAGCAAAAACTTACTGTTTTGTCTTTTTCGCTATAGTGGCTTATGCCAAAAGGTCGGCGTAAAGAAAAGCCGGGAACTTTTATATTTAAAAATTGTCCCGGCTTTATTTTTGGAAAAGTTTTAAGTTGTAGCGTCATTTTGAAAACATTAAAAGTAAGGCTCTCTAATGCCACAACATTTGCGATGTAGTGTTTTGGTTGCATTTTTCACTCTCCTTTGTTTTTGACTTGTTCCGTAAACCATATCCGCTTGCATATTTTTGCAATTTTAGCGTTCTACTTCGTTGTTTTATCCTAGCGTACATAAAGTACGCGTCGTCAAAACCGCCTTGTAGTACATCTAAAATTGCTTCAATCTACTGCGCGTCTAGGTTTCGTAACAAGCCAAGTATATTAGTTTATTTTTGATTATAACATAAATAATATGAAAAAGCAACTATATTTTATATGAAATTTACTTGTAAAAGATAATAAAATTTGGTATACTATATATGTATGATACAACTAAAAGAAGTTTCTAAAAAATATGGTGGCAAAAAGTATGCCGTTAAGGACGCAAGTTTTGAAGTTAATGCGGGCGAGATTTTTGGTTTTTTAGGTCCAAACGGTGCGGGCAAGTCTACCATAATAAAAAGCCTTGTTGGGCTTCAGCCTTTAACAAGTGGAAAAATGACTATTTGCGGATATGATGTAGAGCGCCAAAGCGTAGAAACAAAAAAGCGCATTGGCTTTGTTCCAGACCACTACGCGCTTTACGAAAAACTTACGGGGCGCGAGTATATAAATTATATAGCAAGGCTTTATGGCGTAGAAAAAGAAGAGCGCGATGAACTGATTGCTCATTTTTTGAACATATTTGAATTGGCAAGTGCGTTTGATAATCAGATGAAAACCTACTCTCACGGAATGAAGCAAAAGGTGGCTATTATAGCGGCGCTTATACACACGCCACCCATTTGGATATTAGACGAGCCACTAACAGGGCTAGACCCAAACAGCATATTTCAAGTTAAAGAAACTATGAAGCAGTATGCGGCAAGGGGCAACGTGGTGTTTTTTTCATCTCACATAATGGATGTTGTGGAAAAGTTGTGTGATAGGGTTGCTATAATAAAAAAGGGTGAGATTATTACAACGCAAAAAGTAAGCGATATAGTGGCGCTTGGTATTCCGCTAGAAGACTATTATATGTTTTCGATTAAGTTTGGGCGCGTACCAACAAGTGCAGAAGAAGTAAAAGCGCTTCCAAGGGCAGAACTAGTGCAAGTAGTATAAAATAATGAACAATTAACAATGAACATTGAACAATGAACATTGGTTAAATTCATTAATGCTATACTTTTGAACGGCTACATTTTGTATTCGTAGGCAATTTACACTATAAATTTTGTCCGCGCTAGCGGTGTAACAATTGTTCAATGTTCAGTATTCAATGTTCAATAAAAAAACGGGGGATTTTTATGAAAAACAAAGGTTTAGTGTTACCAAAAAATGAGGGTAACGAAAGTGTCGGGCTAGAGAATATAGTGGGTGGAAACGCTATAGATATTTCTCTAGCACAAGGTTTAGAAAAGAAAGAAGCATTTTTACAAACCTATAACGACTTAATCAAAACACAAAGGGCGTCGTTTTTAGAGCCAAGCGGAAACAACGGCTCTATAACAATCTACAGCCTAAACGGCAGCACCTTTATAACAATAAGAGACTCAGACCAAAACATAGCAGGCATAACAAAATTCTTCGCCGGCATACCCATCTGGTCTACCTACTGCTATGTAGCAGACTAGGTTGCTTGTTGCGGACTAATTTTGCTGTTCGCAAGTGATTTACTATAATTTTGTAGTTTTAAAACAACTCTGCTTTTTTGGCAGAGTTGTTTTTAGTTGACTGCAGGGTTGTTTTTTGGTAAAATAGTTGTATGGGAAATATTGTTGATTGTATGGGGGGGGGTATTGTGGAAAAAGGTTGTGTTAATAAGGGTTGGGGGAAGTTGTATATTGTGGCGACGCCTATTGGTAATTTGGGTGAGATTACTTATAGGGCTGTAGAAGTTTTGAAAAGTGTAGATATTGTTGCGTGCGAGGATACGCGCAAGTCTGCTGTGTTGCTATCTAGGTATGATATTAAAAAGCCGATGTTATCTTACCGCCAGCACAACGAAAGGGCTTCTGCTAAGGGGCTTGTAGAGCAACTTGTGGCGGGTAAGAGTATTGCGCTTATTACTGACAG
>WQRI01000076.1 GCA_009786825.1 Bacillota bacterium | reverse complement strand
AGCACCAATAATCGCGCCGTATCTGTCGTACGTATTAGCCCAGTTTGTAAGGTTAAATGTTTGCGAAGCAGTTGCCGCTCCCGCGTGAGCAACCTGTACCGCAAATCGCCAATCACCCGCGTCCAAACGCCTAGAGTAAATTCTGTAGTGTGTCGCGTTAGCAACCCCAGTCCAGTTTAAGTTGCTACCAGCAACCGCAACACCCGTTGGCGTGCCAATCTGCCCCCAAGCCAAATTCGCACTAATTCCGCTGTCTCCCCAAGTCGCCGCAGACGATACAGCCCTAACGCTAAAGTTGCCGTGTCCGTGTCCCGCCAAATTAAAAGATGTTACCGCACCAAGCGTATGTATATGCGCGCCACCCCTATATATTCTATAGCCCGTAGCGCTTCCAACCGCGTTCCAATTAAGCGTCGTACCGCTCATACGCAAGTTACTAGGCGTAGCCAACTGACCCCACGTAGCCGCACCGCCACGCGCACTTGTAAGCCTATAAGCCGCAGTAGAAGTCGCCGATACACTAAAAGTATGCTGAGACCCAGCACCATTGCCAGAATGCCCACTCAAATTCAAACTAGTAACATTTCCAGCATTAGCAATGTGAGTAGTCCCCCTATATACCCTATATCCATTAGCATTCGCAACCGCATTCCAATGTAAAGTGTCACCAACCATACGCACATTACCCGGCGTACCCAAAGTCTCCGTACGGCTCCAAGTAAGCGTAGCACCCGCCAACCACATTGTGTTAAAGCCCTGACCAAAGTTTTGCCTAGCGCCATTTAAGTTGTAGCCACCACCACTTCCGCCAAACCTACGTTCTACTATTTCTACCCTAAGCGTGTGCTGTCCAACACCAAGATGAGCAGTTAAACCTGCAAGGTTTATACTACCACTTCTAGATGAATTATCTGTCCAACTAGCGCCAGTAGCACCCGGTAACAAATAGTGAGCCGCAGGTGGACTCCATAGAGTTCTAGTTGAACTATCATCACCCGACCACACGGTCTCAGTATCCGCTCGGGTATTTCTGCCCAACAGCCCTACTCTACTCCACGTACCATTTGCATTGCGTCTCGCCAACCAAACTTCTCTATTTCCCGTATTACTACCTGTACTAGAATTCCAATTTAATGTATTGCCACTTATAGTAGCAGATTGCGCATTAGCAGATGTTGCATATGTATATTCCGCACACTCGTCACTTCCCGTATTGATAAAATGCACCGCACTAAGCACACCCCCAACTGATAAAACTAGCCCCGTGGCTAGCAACATTAACCTAGCAAACCATTTAGATTTACCAGCATTTCTAATTTGTGAGCCTTCCCCCACAACTCTTTTGTTCCCCATAATTTTTTCCTCCCCTTTTAAATTGTCATACTGAGCAAAGCGAAGTATCTAGGCGAAGCCGCAATCTTTCCCGCGCCAGCGGGTGTAACACTTGTTACTTGTTAACTGTTACTTGCCACTTGATATCTGTTACTTGAAAAATCCGCTTCGCTAGACCCTTCGACTTCGCTCAGGGTGACATTTTTGTTTTAATTTATTTCCCGCGCTAGCGGGCGTAACATTTGTAATTTGTACATTGTACATTGTAATTTTTACTTTCGTTTTAACACCCTGTCCATAAATACCCCACTTCGCGCGCTACTCTTGTGAACATTTTGTTAAAGTGTATAAGTATATTTTATCAAAAAAAAAAAAAAGTCAAGCATATGAACAAACTTTTAACAAATATTAACAACAAACTTTTGTAGGTAAAATTAAACACAAAATATCTTGTTAAAATTGAAAAAGACTTCCCATTTTAGAAAAGCCTTTTTGGGTCACGGGGACGTGTTAACTGACCCAAATTTTGAATAGCGTAACATAAAAAAAGTCGCCCGATTTGAGCGAGCCTAAATTGAATTTTATATAGCCAATTCACTATTAAAGTTCTAAGTTGTGGTGAGACGCGCGCGAAGTGTATAAAATTTCGGCATTGTGACTACGCCCGCAAGTGTAAACTTAAAAACTAACGAAAACTGCGGAGGCATTTAGCAAGAAATTTTATACCCTGAGCGCTGTCAGGGGGACGTGTTAACTGACCCAAACTAAACAAAAAAAGTGCGACCAAAATTTTTACACTTTAGTCGCACATTTATCTATTTTATGCTTTTACAGCCCTATATTTTTCGCTAATTTTAATCTCTAACATATCCCCTAGTTCATCAATTGTAAGCCACCCGTCTCTATCGGCTTCTGCCCTACTCTCTTCAGCGTCTTCTATAATTTTTCTTAAAGCCTCTAGTTGCTCTGCAGATTGGATTTTAATCATATCTCACCCCCAATAGTTATCCTTTGTCATTGTATCATATTGTGTTACAAAATGCAAGCATTTGTAACAATTTACTACTTGTTACTTGTTACTTGTTACTTGTTACTTGTTACTTGCTACTTGTTACTTGACCACTTGTTACTTGACCACTTGTTACTTGACCACTTGTTACTTGACCACTTGTTACTTGACCACTTGTTACTTGACCACTTGTTACTTGTTACTTGTTGCTTCATCGCTTACTTTAGAGTTGTTGCTTCTTTTAAACCTGTCCGCTATGTTTGCTATAAAGTTTATTATTTGGTTGTTGTATTTCCACAACAGTATAAATGCTGTAACAAGTGCCGTTAGCATTGCTAGCCAAATAAGTAGGAATGGTCCGGCAAAGGGTATACTTATTAGACTGTTGCCTACAAAAACAGTCATTAATATGCCTAGCGGTCTTGTTAAAATTAACATTATTATAAACTGGCGATAGTTAAAACTTGAAAGCCCCGCTATCATACACAACATATCGTCCGGAAAAACTGGCAGCAAAAACATCGCGCTTAGTATTACTTTGTCGCGCCCTTCCATTTTCTCTCTATATTTTTCTAGCGCCTCTTCCCCTATTATCCAGCCCACAAGGCGCGCCCCAAAAATCTTACCTATAGAAAAGGCAAAAATGCTGCCAATCATTATGCCTATAAAACTCAGAAAAAAGCCTCTAAGCGTGCCAAACAGCGCTGCCCCCGCCATAGTGGTTATAAAAGACGGCACGGGCAAAATAACAACCTGCAAAAACTGTAGCGAGACAAATATAACTTGTCCTGCCGTGCCTAAACTGTTTATATACTCTTTAAGGGTGTAGATGCTTGTAAATTTTTCTAGTATGCCAATCGCGTGCAAAATTTTGTGTATGATAGCAATTGTAAACAACAGCCCAAACAAACTTATTCCCGCGCGGTAAAGCGGCTTTTTATCAAACACATAAAGCGCCACTACTGCTGCGTAAGATACAAACAAAAGCGTAATACTAATAACAGCGATGTACAAGCGCGCGCCCAAAAAACTATTTAACAGCAAACCAAAAATAACAAAAGTTAAAAGCAACATAGAAAAAGGCACAAAAGAAAAAAGTCGCTTAACTTTTTTTTCGCTGGTATACTCACGTATGCTCTCACTATTTTTGCTGTCATTCTCGGCTAAATCTATTAAATCTGTAGTATTATCTAAGCCATATTCTTTAACACTCATACAAATATTATATGAACATTCCAACATTTATATTTAAAAATGTTTGACATTTTACATTTAATAGTATATACTTATTAGGGTAGAATTTGCTAAACTTAAAACGCACAACGCTAAACTTAAGACACCAATCGGCTTTGCGCTAGACACACCTTTACAATCTTTACAAATTTAACAACAAAACACACTATCTAGCAAAATGCACTTCCATTCTTACACGGGGGATTAGTTAAGTGGTATAACAGCGGTCTCCAAAACCGCTGTCGGGGGTTCGATTCCCTCATCCCCTGCCAAGGGCTGACGCCCCGGCACCAAACGAAAATTTGCTTTGCAAATTTTGTGCCGACTTCTGTGCTATGTTTTTTCTTAAGGAAACCTTAAGAAAAAACAAAAGATTTACTTTTTTATATTGCAAAATTTGCAAGGCGGTTCTGATATAGTCTAATTCCGCCTGACAATAGCAATCAAAAATGGTTGCTTAAATTTATAAGCATATCAGCTTTGCAATTTAAAATCAAAAGGAGGTGAGTAGTTTATGACAATTAAAATTTTTTCCAAAGTTGTTAAGCACAATTGCTCATCTGCAAAATTTTGTTTTATAAACATTTAATATTTTGTATTGAGTTGGTTTTTAAGTGCTTTCAGTTTTGAGAGCACTTTTTTTGTAAAGTGTCTCTAGAGTTTAAGAAGAAAAATAATTAAAACGATTCAATTTTTTTTCAGGAGAGAAACAATGCAGAACTTAATTCAAATTCGCAAATATTCAGTTTGTGACTATAGTATTTTTAAAAAAATGTTTACGCAGTATTTTACTCACGATTTTAATATCAATCTTACAGATGAGCAGTTTCAAAATATATGCGAGCATATCGAAAAGCAAGTATTAGAGAAGATACAATTTGTTGACCTATTAATATTGGATGGCATTGTAATAGGATTTATAAACTATCAAATTGATTCGCCTAAAAGTGACTGGAATTTTAAAGAAACTTGGGGCTGTATAAGAGAAGTCTTTATTGATTTAAATTTCAGAAAAAAAGGTTATGCCACCAAACTTATTAATCACGCTGAAACTGAACTGAGAAATTTATTGGTTCCTGGTATATATTTAACAGCTGATTCAAATTTTGATTTTTGGATTAAAATGGGATACACCAATACAGGCGAAGTGTGCGCGGCAAACAACAGTAATATTTTTGTTTCTAATGCTGTGTTGCACAACAAAAATTAGGCTGTGGCGTTCGGTGCCAAGCGTTGCTTCGTAAAGTTTTTTGACATTTTTTGAAAAACTTTCTTACAAACGCTTGACTTCCATTTTAAATGTGCTATAATAGTAATATAAGTAGCATAGCACGTATGCGAAACTTGACAAATGTTATTTAATTTTATTGCTTCCCCTTTTTTGCCTGTTGGTTTACCAACAGGCATTTTTTTTGTGGCTTTGGTGCTTAGGGTATTGCTTTGTTTATGCTGGCTTTATGTAAAAAAGACGGCTCCGCCGCTTCCCTCGCTTGAGGCTCGGCTTTTTTGGACGAAGCATTTGTACACGGGTCACAAAAGCGATATTTCCTAGGTCATAAAAAAGCCTTTGTGTAGTATTTGCTATCTTACACAAAGGCATATGTTAATTATTTACAAATTGTAAGGGCTGTTGGCAATAATGTTAATTATTTCGTTGCGCAAAGTTAGTGGCTCTAGCACTTCTACTGTGTCTAACATCTTAAGCGCCCAAATCAAAACACCACGCGGCGCCGCTTCTATTTTCAGCAAAAAACTACTATCGTCAAACTTAGTTATCTGTGCGCTGCTTCCAAACTTGCTTATAACATAGTCTAGTATTTTGTTGTTGCACTTTAAAACAATTTTTTCTACCGCTCCCCCATACATAAAAACCGCTTGCGAAACATACTCTTGCAAATTAAAATTAAGTTGGGGCTGCTGGGTTTTGTTTTGCTTTGCTACTTTTTTAGAAGCGCCAATCTCTTTTGCGCTGATATCTTTTGCGTTACTATCTTTTGTGCTGATATCCTTTACGCTACTATCCCTTACCTTAACCTCTCTTATCTTAAATATGTGGAAGTGGCGCATACCACCCTCTGTATCCGCAATCAAGTAATAGTTGCTCTCATAAACAGCAATCGCAAGCGGCGATACCACGCGCACATCGCCCTTCGCAACCAACTTCTTATCCAAATCAAACTGCATATACACAAACTCTACTTGCTTGCCTAAAGCAATTGCTTCGTCTAAAATGTCTATGTTAAAAAAGGTTTGCTTCAAATAACTTTTATTGTCTGTCGTGCAAAGCGTCAGGCTTTTATAATTTTTGCGCTTATGCACGCTTACAAATTTTTGCAACTTGTTTATTAAATCTTTCGCGTGAGTGCTTGATATTGCCTTGTTAGTAAAAACGCTGTCCATCAGCAGCCTTATTTCTGAAGGCTCGAAATCTCTGCTTATTATGTAATAGCCCTTTTTGCTGTCGCAGTAGTCAGATATTTCGTAACCCAAACTCTCTAACAGCGCAATACTGTTTACAACAGTACGCCTGTCAATTTCTATATCATAGTGCTGCTTAAACTTATCTTTTATCTCAGCCATAGTAATAAGATTGTCCTCATCAGAAAACTCTCTAAAAATTTTCAAAAGCAAAATAGCACTCGCCTTAATCTTAGAACCCATAACAGTTTTATTATACCAAAGCCGTTCGTTCCGAACGGTTCCCTCGCTTGAGGCTCGGCTTTGGTGAAATCTTAAATTCAACACTTAAACCAAAATAACCTCTATTAGATTATAGCAAAAAAGGTCGCACAAGGCAACCCTTTTTGGTAATTATAAATTATGAATTCAGAATTCAGAATTGTTGCAAGCATTATATGCTTTTGCATTTGAACAGTCCGCAATTAGTTTTTAAGTGTCATTCTGAGCGAAGCGAAGAATCTAGGCGTAGCCGTGTTTTCGCTTCGCTAGACCCTGTCACTTCGCTCAGGGTGACAGTTATATAGGTACTCCATCAATCTTTCCCGCAGTAGCGGG
>WQRI01000075.1 GCA_009786825.1 Bacillota bacterium | reverse complement strand
ACTAGAGTGCAGAGTGTGGCGGGCAGGTTTAATGTTGTGTCGAGTGGTGGCAAAAATGTTGTAATAGATTTTGCTCACACGCCCGAGGGAATGGATAATTTGCTAAGGGCAGTAAGAGAAATTTACAAGGGGCGAGTAATTTGTGTTTTTGGTGCGGGTGGCAACAGAGACAAAGCGAAGCGCCCTAAAATGGGGGCGGTGGCATCTCGCCTTGCAGACTTTTCTTTTTTAACAGCAGACAATCCGCGGGACGAGAGTGTGTATGAGATTATAAGTGAGATAGCAAGCGGGTTTGATTTAGACTGTAAGTATAGGGTAGTGTCTAATAGAAGTGAGGCGATAAAGCAAGCGCTTGCGCTATCAAACGGCTTAGATGTTGTAGTTATTGCTGGTAAGGGCGCTGAAGATTATATAGAGATAAAAGGAGTAAAAACGCCTTACAACGATATGGAAGAGGTTGAGAAAATATTGAACATTGAACAATGAACAATGAACAATGAGTTCAAACTATAAATTACAAATTACAATGTACAAATTACAAATGCTACACGCGCTTCGCGCGGAAATTTTATGTTTGCAAATTGTGCGAAAATGCAAAACTCAGACTGTTCGAAAGTTATGCATTTAATGAATGTAACAATTGTTCAATGTTCATTGTTCAATGTTCATTATAAAAAGGTATGGAAAGAGTTCTTTTTGGGTTATTGCTTGCTTTTGGTGTTGCGTTTATGTTAAGCCCTATTGTATTAAGGGTTGCTACGCGGCTAAAAGCGGGTCAGGTAATTTTACATTATGTGAGCGAGCATAAAGAGAAAGAAGGCACTCCTACAATGGGGGGCGTGATTTTTATATTCGGAAGCGTAGTTGCGTCGTTTTTGCTTTTCAGACACGCGTATATACTGGGCGTAGTTGCGGGCTTGGTTATGATAGGCTACGGCGCAATCGGCTTTTTAGACGACTATATAAAAATTGTGTTAAAGCGTAACTTAGGGCTTCGGGCTTACCAAAAACTGATTGCACAAGTAAGTATTGCTTTTGCAATTGCGATTTTTGCGTATACTTCAGAGTTTATAGGCTCTACAGTCTACATTCCTTTTGTGTGGACAAGTATAGATTTGGGGCTTGTGTACATTCCGCTTGTTGTTATAGTTTATTTAGCAATTACTAATGGCGTAAACTTAACAGACGGCTTAGATGGTTTGGCGGGCAATGTTAGTTTTGTTTATTTTTTGGCATTTTCTATAATAATATATTTGAATGCACGGCTTAATGTAGATGCACTTAAAACGGCAGAACTTATGAACCTTAGTTTGTTTTCGGCTACTATGGCGGGCGGGGTACTTGCATTTTTGGTTTTAAACAGTTATAAGGCAAAAATATTTATGGGGGATACGGGAAGTTTGGCGCTAGGCTCGGCAGTTGGAAGCGTAGCGGTTTTTTCGGGACAAGTTTTGCTTGTGCCTGTTATTGGGGTTATGTTTGTGGCAAGTTGTGTGTCTGTAATTTTGCAAGTAATTTATTTTAAAAGAACAAAGGGCAAAAGAATATTTTTGATGGCGCCGCTTCACCACCACTATCAAATGAAAGGCAAGCACGAGGCTAAAATTGTTATGGGCTATTTTGTTATAACTCTGCTTGTTGCTGTAACAGTTATAATATTTACGATAAGGGGATTGTGATAGTGATAATTTTAAATTTTAAATGTTAAATTTTAAATGGTTACACCCCGCTAGCGCGGGCAAAATTATGTTTTGCAAACTGCAAAAAAGTGCAATTGGCAGGCTGTTCAAACGTATTGCATTTAATTGAGTTTAATAACTTTACACTTTACATTTTACACTTTACACTAAAAAAGGGGGGAAGATATGCAAAATTGTGCTACGAATAATCTATCGGGGAAAAGGGTGCTTGTTGTTGGTGCGGGGCGCGCGGGGCTTGCTGCTTTTGCGCTTTTAGAAAAACTTGGGGCGCGGGCTGCGCTTACGGATAGCGCTTGGGGCGATAGTCGCATAGCCTGTGTTAGCGGTTTCGATATGTTGGTTGTAAGCCCGGGCGTTGCAATGGATAATGAGTTGGTTGCTTTGGCAAAGGGGGCTGGTATCAGCGTTGTTTCTGAACTAGACCTTTCACTTGGCGCGAAGCCAAATGGCTTTAGCGGGCGTATTTTGGCTGTTACAGGCACAAATGGTAAGTCTAGCGTAGTTAGTATGATTAGCCAGTCTCTCAGTAGTATGGGGCTAAACAACAAAATTGTGGGCAATTTTGGCGTGCCTTTAAGCGCCGAAATTTTAGATTTGAAGCCCGATTGTAATATCATTTTAGAAGCAAGCTCTTATATGCTAGAGGGTAGCCGCGCCCTTAAACCAGATATAGCAATTATTACAAACATAGCAAAAGACCACCTAAAGCGCCACAAAACAATGAAAAACTACGTGAGTGTAAAGGCGAAAATTTTTGAAAATATGTATAACGGAAGCAAAGCAATTTTAAATTACGACTGTAAGTATACACCAGAATTTGCAAAAAAAATAAAAGCGCGCGTGTTTTACTTTTCTACTAAGCAAAAGGTTTTGGGCGCTTATTTAAAAGACGACGGGCTGTATCTAAACTTAAACCCTTACACCGATAGTTTGCTGGTTTGTCGACTAGAGCAACTAAAACTTAAGGGGTTACATAATATAGAAAACTATCTAGCGTCTCTTTTGGCTTGCTATTTTGTGTTTAATAACGACTATGTGATAGAGCAACTAGCAAAGGGGCTAACTAGCGCGCGGGGGCTTACACACAGAACGGAACTTGTTAGGGCGCACGAAAACGTTACATATATAAACGATAGTAAAGCAACAAATGTGCATTCTACCATAAGCGCATTAAACAGTTTAAGTGAGAAATGCGTGCTTATACTGGGCGGCGCAGATAAGGGCGAGTGTTTTAAAGATTTGTTTACTAACCCAAACCTAGCCTACGCGGTAGTGATTGGTGAGAACGCGGGCAAGATTTTATCCGCGGCAAAGGCTTTGGGCTTTAGCAATATTTTGAATGTAGAAAACTTAGAAGTTGCAATTAAGGGCGCGACAGAATTTGCAAAACAAAAAGGGATAAAAAAAGTTTTGTTTTCACCCGCAAGCGCTAGTTTTGATAGATATAAAAATTTTGAAGAAAGGGGCGAGCATTTTAAGCAACTTGTTTTAGATTTATGACCTAGGAAATATAGCTTTTTGAAAGAGAGCGAAAAGCCTCGTCCAAAAAAGCCGAGCCTCAAGCGAGGGAAGCGGCAAAGCCGCCTTTTTTATAAATTGGTAGGAGATTAGATTTGGCAGAAATTATAACAAACAAAGCAGAAAGCAAAACAGAAAGGGCGGATAATTCCGTTTTAAAAAAGTTGTTGCAAAATAAGGGCGGGTTTGACTATCCGTTGTTTTTTGTGGTGGTTATTACTGTTATTTTTGGCTGTGTTATGGTTTATTCTGCAAGCCATTACAACGGGCTTGTGCATTACGGCGATAGGTTTTTCTTTTTGCGCAAGCAAATTATAGGCGCGCTTATTGGTTTGGTGTGTTTGTTTATTGTCTCGTACATAGATTATAACAGGCTTAAAAAACTAAAATACACGGGCTTTATCGTGGCAACCGTAATGCTTGCTATGGTTTTTTTGCCAGTAATTGGGGTAGAAAATTACGGCGCTAGGCGCTGGATAAACTTAGGCTTTTTTACCTTTCAGCCGAGTGAACTTGCAAAATTCACTTTTGTTTTGTTTGCAGCCGTACATATGGCAGACCACTATAAAAGGGTGGGTACATTTTTGGGCATCTTGCCAGTTTTAATTACGGGTGGCATAACGTGCGTGCTGATAATTTTAGAGCCTAACTTATCTATAACAGTTGTTGTTGGGCTTACAATGCTGTTAATGCTTTTTATTGGCGGTGCAAAGGCAAGGCACTTTATTATAATAGCCTTGCCGCTTTTGGTTGCCTTGCCGGTTTTAATTGTAATGGAACCTTACAGAATTAATAGAATGATGGCTTTTATAAACCCGTGGGCGTCGCCACGCGGGGAAGGGTTTCAACTTATACAGTCGTTTTATTCGTTAGGAAGTGGGGGGCTTTTTGGGGTTGGGCTTTTTAACTCGCGCCAAACTATGTTGTTTTTACCATTTTCCGAGTCTGACTTTATACTGTCTATAATAGGCGAAGAGTTGGGTTTTGTTGGCATAATGTTTGTGTTTGCGCTGTTTTTTATAGTAATTTTAAGAGGGATAAGAATAGCGCTTAGCGCGCCGTGTAGGTTTTCTAGTTATCTAGCAAGCGGTATTGTTGGGGTTATTGCGCTTCAAGCGCTTGTAAACATAGCGGTTGTTACGGGTACAATACCGCCAACTGGCTTGCCACTTCCGTTTATAAGCGCGGGTTCTTCTAGTTTGGTTGTGTTTATGTCTGCAGTTGGGATATTGTTGAATATAGGTAGACAAGCACGGCGGCGTTTGCCTACCGCAAACGAATGAAAAATGTTAAATGTTAAATTTTAAATGGTTTCACCCGCTAGCGCGGGCAAGTTTTTATTTGAAAATTCGTAAAACTGAAAACTCTGACTGTTAAGATGTGAGGCATTTTATGACTTTAACCATTTAAAATTCAACATTTAACATTTAAAATTAAATTTACATACAATATTGTATGGAAAAGTTTCAAGGCGAAAAATTTGTTATTAATGGCGGTAGAAGGCTTGAGGGGCTTGTTAGAATAGGGGGTGCTAAAAATTCTGTACTGCCTATTTTGGCGGCTAGTATTTTGTCTGATAGCCCGGTAAGCATATTAGATGTGCCGAATATTTTAGACGTAGAAAATCTGCTTGTGATAATGGCAGAGATTGGCTGCAAAGTTATTTGGGACAAAAAGGCAAGGGTTGTAAGGGTAGATTCTAGCGGGCTAAAAACATACAATTTAACAGGCGAGTTGGTGGCAAAATTACGCTCGTCTGTTTTTTTAATGGGCGGGTTGCTTGCTAGGTTTGGGCGCGTAAACGCGGGCTTTCCGGGCGGGTGCGCAATTGGAGAGCGCCCGATAGACTTACACTTAAAGGGGTTTAAAGCGCTTGGCGCATATATTAGCGCTAGTGTGTGTGATAAAACAGGGTCTGATATAATAGCGGTAGAGTCTGATAGTTATTTAAGCGGAAGCGAGATAAGCCTTACATTTCCAAGCGTTGGCGCTACTGTAAATATAATGCTTGCGGCAAGCCTAGCAAAAGGTAAAACAACAATTTTGGGCGCTGCTAAAGAGCCAGAGATAGAAGACTTGGCGGGCTTTATAAATACGCTTGGTGGTAAAGTATACGGCGCAGGAACAAACAAAATTATTATACAGGGTGTTAAAAGGCTGGGCTGTCCGAAAAAAACTTACGAGTATACGCCCATATCAGATAGGATAGTTTTTGGCACATATATTCTAGCAACCATTATGACGGGCGGAGATGTTTCGTTTAAAAATGGCAACTTGTCTCATTTAAAAAAGTTTATTTCAACCCTTAAAAACACTTGCCAAATTACTACAAAAAATGGTATAATAAATTTTAAGGCTGATAGAGCCAAACTAGATTTGGCTAGTGGCATACAAGCCAATGAACAATCAACTAATATCACTACCGGACCACACCCGAGTTTTCCAACAGACTTACAATCTCAATTTGTGTCTTACCTAACAACACTTAACACGAAAGCCCAAGTGAGTGAGACTATGTTTGAGAATAGATTTAAGCAAGTGCCAGACCTTATAAAGATGGGCGCGTGCTTGAGTGTAGAAGGTAACACTTTGTATATTAATGGTGGCTCTAGTGTGGAAAGTGGGTTGAGCGGAACAAGCGGGTTGAGTGGCGCAAGTGGCGATACAAAAATACTAATGGGCGCAAAGGTAACAGCGCGCGACTTAAGGGGCGGTGCTTCACTTGTTTTAGCCGGTCTGGTTGCAAATGGTGCAACACAAGTTTACAACGCGAAATATATAGACAGGGGTTACGAGCAACTTGAAGTAGTGCTATCAAACTTAGGGGCAGATATCAAGAGAGTATAAAATGTTAAATGTTAAATTTTAAATGTTTACACCGCTAGCGCGGGCAAGATTTATTTTGCTAATTAAATGCAAAAACAAATTCTAACTGTTCAAACGCTTTGCATTAATTGCATATAATCATTTAACACTTACCATTCAACATTTTACATTTACAATATACATTACAAAATAAATAGAGGTACATATGCAAAAAAAGGTAATATTTGGTATTATTGCAATAACTGTTGTGTTTAGCGCAACGCTATTGGTTTTATTAACATCTTTTAGGGCAACAAACGTAGACGTTATTTTTAACACGACAAACCTACTAAATTCGGAAGGTCAGCCACTTACAAGTGACGAGATTATATCCGCAAGTGGTGTCTCGCTTGGCACTAACGTTTTGTTTTTAAACGGCAGACAAGTAGAAGAGCGCCTTACACAAAAATTTCCACTAGCAAGAGTGCGCCTAGAGCGCGTTATTCCGGCTAGAATAAACATATACATAGATGAAAGAGTGCCTACTTTTGCGCTTGCTATTGCAGGCTCGTCCGCAAAGGGAGTTTTAGACTTAGACTTCAACTTTGTAGG
>WQRI01000074.1 GCA_009786825.1 Bacillota bacterium | reverse complement strand
GAGAACACAATGAGAAAAAAGTTTTTTAAACTTTTAGTAATTAGTGCAATTGCTTTATCTATGGTTTTTGCACTAGTAGCCTGTAACGGCAACGGAAATGGAAACGGCACAGACGCCAGCCCAATTAACCCAGATGGCTCTATTAACCTAGGCACGCCAGGCGCAACACTTACCACTCAGCAAACGGAAGACTTAGTGGAAGATTTTCTAGACAAAATTATGGACAGCACACTAACAGAACTAGGCGCTTTTAGAATTTTCAGAACATTTTCAGCCGAAGAAGGCACACTTACAGTTGAAATGGTAAGTAACGGCACAAATGCTTTTTATAGATATGAAGTAGAATGGACAGAAAACGGCACAACCTATTTTGAAAGAGAGAGAGGATACTATCATAACGGGGTTTATTATTCTCACTTTAGTTCTTACGACGGCGACGAAGTTTTTAACGAAAGGTTTGTTGTGGTAGGCTCTTTTATTGAAGTAGTGCAGGAGACGTTTGCAGATTGGTTAGTTGACATTCTAGATATAGCTGAAGATGTAACAGCAAGAAGTTACGCAAACGGAACAAGGCTTACATTTGAAAGGGAAGGGAGTGACTGGTCAGAGGCATTTACTTGGATATTCGACAACGACGGCAGACTAGTTTATTTTTCTGAAGAAGGTACAGAAACATATGACGACGAAACGTTTACTTGGGAGCTTACATTTACAATTACTTGGGGTGGCAGCCCAACAGTACCTGCGCCGGCTAACATCGCACAGTTTATTGCACCAAATGCTGATAACGCACAAGGTATAGATTTTTGGACTTGGGGTGATGCTACAGTAGATGGTAACAACATTACTTTAACTGTTGGTGGTTGGCTTGGTGGAAATGTACAAATAGATTGGGAGGGACCATATCACTGGAGCTGGAATGCGGTAACTGTAACAATTGCAAACGAAAGCATTATAGAACTTTGTGAGGAGAGTTTGTTCAGCGTTGATGCAATAGCAGCAGGTACAACTACAATAACCCTTACAAGCGTAGCAGTGCCAACACTTTACATAACCCTAACTATTACAGTAACAGCATAAAATGTTATAAGGGACACTTAAGTAAAAAAATTAGTGTCCCTTTTTGCTTGACTTTTTTTTTTGATTATGCTAAGATTAGAAGGTAAATTATTAGATAGTAAATGAGTAAATTCAATTTACGGCTAACGCTAAAACTTTACTTAATCAAAACTTTTTAAAGAGAAGCATACAAATGATTTTTCAATTTTTTACTTTACCAATCTCACCTATGAGAACAACGCTTTTGGTGTCGGCTGTTTTAGCCGCCATTGTTATTGCATTGATTTTTCACGAGTGGGCGCACGCTCATTTTGCCCTTAGAGAAGGCGACAAAACTGCGAAGTCGCTTGGGCGCTATACACTTAACCCGCTTGCTCATTTGCACCCGATGGGTACTGCTATGATACTTATTGTTGGGTTTGGCTTTGCTAAGCCTGTTCCGATAAACCCGATAAACTTCAGGCGTTCTAGTTACAGTTATTTTTTGGTTGCGATTGGCGGGGTTATACTTAACTTTTTAATTGCCTTTGTTGCATACCCGCTTTTAATTTTAACTACGCATTTTGCCGAAGTGCAGTATGCCGATATTACAAACGCGTTTATCGGATATTCTTATACAGTAATGTTTTTTACAAACTTTTTCTTTTACTTGTTTACTATAAACTTGCTACTTTTTGTATTTAACTTGCTTCCCATTCACCCGCTAGATGGCTTTAAAGTAATAGAATCTTTTTCTAAGCGCGAGAATCCTTTTTTAAGGTTTATGCGACAGTACGGCGCGTTTTTGCTTTTATCATTTATGCTTTTGGGGCTTTTTCACGAGAACATTATTTGGGCAGTTTTAGGCTTTGCGCAAACAATTATCGGCTTCCCCATAGCAGTTTTTTGGAACATAATACTAATTAATTTGGTTGGGCTGAGTTCTTCTTTCGGTCAGACAGAGGGTGCTATAAATATTGTTTTGGCGGCGGCTATTATGGTTGTGCTTATAGGCATTCCGATTATAGCAAAGGTTAGGTACCACATTCAGCACAAGGGGGCTGTAACGGGTGGCTACAGAGCGCCGGTAGATGCGCCAAAACCTAAAAAAGAAAAGAAAGAAAAGAGAAGCAAGCAGAAAAAGGGCAAGGAAATTTCTTTTGGCGACTTTAAAGAATCTTTCGATAGGCACAAAAACAGAAAAGAAGAAGATAGTTTTGGTTGGCGACCAGACAAATATCGACCAAACTCTAACGAGCAAAACCAACAACAAAACTTTAACCAGCAACAAAATAATCAGGGCAACTTTAACGGGCAGAGTGGGCAACAAAACAACCAGCAATGGCAGAACAATCAACGATGGCAAAATCAGCAAAATAACCAACAGCAACAATGGCAAAACAACCAGCAAAATAACCAACAGCAACAATGGCAAGGCAACCAGCAACAAAATAACCAGCAAAATAATCAAGGTTGGCAAAACAACCAGCAAAATAACCAACAGCAACAAACTCAAGAATATAATCAGCAAACTGAGTGGCGAAATAGGCAAGCACAGCAACCTAATGCCGATTCGCAAAAAGCAGACACGCAAGATAACGACGATGTAATATTCCCAGAGTTTACAAGCCAAGTAGTAGACGACTTTATAGACGTAGACGCATTTATAAAAATGCAACAAGACAACGAGGGTAGCAACGAAAATAACGAAGAATAATTTTAAATTACAAATTACAATGTACAAATTGCAAATGTTACACCGCTTCGCGTGAAATGTTTTTGTGCCGTTCAAATGCTTAGGTATTAATGGCTTTAACATTTGTACACTGTAATTTGTAATTTGTAATTTCAAAATAATGGAATCTATACAAACACACAATTTTAAGTTAAACGATTTTGAAGGTCCGCTAGATTTGCTTTTGCATTTAATTAGAAATGCAAAACTTGATGTTAAAGATATTTTTATATCTAACATTACAGAGCAGTTTTTAGCGTACTTACAAGATGTTGATGCACTAAACATTAAAAAAGCGTCAGAGTTTTTAGAAATGGCTGCTACACTTTTAGAAATTAAATCGCGTACGCTTTTGCCACAAATGGTAGAGGAAATAGAAAAAGAAGAGAGCATAGAAAACAAACTTATACGCCAAATTGAAGAGTACAGAATTTTAAAAGAGGCGGGCGAGAAACTTAAAGGTTTAGAAAACCTTAATCGTTTTTACAAACAGCCAGACCCATCAATTAAAAAACAGCGCGTACAATTTAAAGAGTTTTGTATAGAAAACTTGCTTAACGCTTTTCAAAAATTATCCGAGCATCGCTTAGAACAGCGCGTGCAGGCTGCCCCGCGCATTATTGTAAAAGAGCGCTTTACAGTTCCGGAAAAAATAAAACTTATGAGAGAGATTATAAAAGAGCGCGGAAGTATAAGTTTTTTTGCGCTGTTTTCTAAAGAGTATACAAAGGGCGAGATTGTTATAACATTTTTGTCGCTATTAGAGCTTGTAAGGCTTAATGTTATAAGGGCTGTGCAAGGCGCTGTGTTTGATGATATACAACTGCAATATAACGAAGAGCAACTGATGGACAGCGAGTTTTTAGTTTTTTCAAGCACAACAACTTAGGTTTGGTGTGGCTTGTTAAAAAAGATAGTTACTTAAGATAGTTACTTATTTTGAAAGTTAAAATTTTAATGACCTAGGAAATATCGCTATTTGAATGAGGGTGAAAAGCTTCGTCCAAAAAAGCCGAGCCTCAAGCGAGGGAAGCGGCGAAGCCGCCTTTTTTATAGTTAGATATAAGTTGGGTTAGACATTTTACATTTTAAATTTAAAGGTTACACAAGGTAGAAGTTTATGAAGTTAGAAAATCTTATCGAGGGCATTTTATTTTTGGCGGGAGAGGGCATATCTATTACAGAGTTGTTAGAAAAACTTTCTGTGTCGGAATCTGAGTTAGAAAAAACGCTAGAGCGAATGGAAAAAAAGTATTCGGGCAACTCGGGCATACACATTATAAGGTATAACGAAAAGGTGCAATTTACATCTAACCCAGAGTATGGCGAGAATATTGCGCTTGTTTTAAACCCTATTAGAGAACGCGAATTGTCGCAAAGTATGCTAGAGACGCTTGCGATTATTGCTTATAAACAGCCACTAACGCGCCTAGATATAGAGGAAGTTAGGGGCGTGTCTTCAGATTACGCAATCTCTAACCTTTTAAAGCACAACCTTATTACAATTGTTGGCAGAAAAAATACGCTTGGTAAGCCAGCACTTTTTGGCACGACAGACCTTTTTTTAAAGCGCTTTGGGCTGGTGAGCGTAGACCAACTTCCAGAGTTTGCAACAACGCTAGAGCGACTAAAGCAAATACAGTCTAGCGAGACGCTAGAGGCAGAACTTTTGCAAGAGAAAGAGTTTATAGAGATAGACTAAAGTTTTTGCAAGGTTGGTTTTTTGTGGGCGAAGTTTTTGCAAGGTTGGTTTTGCGGGCAAAGTTTTTACAAAGGTTGGTTTGTAGGCATTGCGGGCAAAGTTTTTGAATATATATTTGCATATTTTTATATAAAGTAAGACACAATATATTTGTACACTAATTCTTATAAGGAGTAAAGAATGAAACGTAAAAATATTGTGTCTTTTTTGTTGGTTTTAGTTATGTGTGCTGCTGTTATTGGCGGTGGCAATTTTGATATTAGGCGGGGCGAGCGACAGGCGTTTAGAGAAATAAATTGTAACGGGCAGTATGTTTATGCGGCTTCTGCGGGGGTGGCAAGCCAATCGGCAAGGTATGCGTCCGTTCACGGAAGTGGCAAGTTTAATTATCTAGATAATACTATAATAGAGAGTTCTGCAAGGGGTAGCGCTGTTATAGAAATTACTACGGGGCAAGTTTTGTATAGCCACAACGGCACTAAGGTGCTTCCTATGGCAAGTACGACAAAAATTTTAACGGCGCTTGTGGTTATAGAAAATGTTAAAAACTTAGACGAAGTTTTAACGACTCACCCAAAGGCAGTTGGTATAGAAGGCTCTAGCGCATATTTGCAACAGGGCGAAAAGTTAACAGTAAGGGACGTGCTGTATGGGCTTATGCTGGTAAGCGGGAATGATTGCGCATACGCGCTTGCAATACACACGGCGGGTAGCGTAGAGAAGTTTTCTGAGATGATGAACGAGAGCGCAAGGCGCGCGGGCGCAACAAACTCTAACTTTACAAACCCGCACGGCTTACATTGCGATAACCACTATACAACGCCGATAGACCTAGCAAAAATAAGCGCAGCAGCAATGCAAAACGACACGTTCAAGCAAATTGCTAGCACAAAGCAACACAAAGCGCCGTGGCAAGACAGAACGTATCCGCGCGTGTTCAACAACAAAAATAAACTGCTAAGGCTGTACGATGGGGCAGATGGCGTTAAGACGGGCTTCACAAAAAAGAGCGGTAGGTGTTTAGTATCTAGTGCAACGCGAGAGGGCTTGGAGATTGCGGTTGTTGTTTTAAACTGCGGCGATATGTGGGAAGAGAGCATAAGGCTTTTAGACAAGGCATTTGCAAATTTCGAACTTAATACAATACTTCGCGCAAACACATCAACGGGCGAGTTGGCAGTTAAAAATGGCAAGCGCGGCGTAATACAAACCTACACAAAAGAGAGTTTTACACTACCACAAAAAAAGGATGCGCCACTAAACATACAACTAAAAAAGAATTTCAAAAAGGTAAGCGCGCCGGTAAAAATCAACCAAAAAGTAGGCACTCTAAGCGTATACAAAAACGAACAACAAATTTTCGAGACAAACATCTATTCTCTAGAGGAAGTAAAGCAAGAAAAAACAACCAAAAGACTATTCGGGTGCAAATTCATAGCATAACGAATTTCTGCTACGCTACGCTACGCAAGGAAATTCTTTTATGATATGAATTTGCTAGTGGGTGCTACACCCGCTTCGCGAAAAAAAAGCACGGCAAAACGCTGTGCTTTTTTTGTGGTAAAGTTGTTAGGTGGTAAATGAAATTGGTGCGGTGGCAAATGTTATGCTAAATTAGTAGACAAGTCTTTTAAAGTGTGATATAATAGTACTTATGCGACTTAATAAATTTTTGGCGAGTTTTGCGGGTTATTCGCGCAGAGATGCAGATGAAGTTATAAAGCAGGGCAGGGTTTCTGTTAATGGTGAAGTTGTTGCCAACCTTGCCACTTTTGTTAAAGAAAAAGACGAGGTTAGTTTAGATGGCGCGATTATATCTACTAAGGCAAAAAATGTTTACTTGCTGCTTCATAAAATTAAAGGCTACGTTACAACAACGGAAGACGACAAAGGCAGAAAAACAGTATTAGATTTAGTTAAAGAGCCACTTATAACTTGCGCGTGTAACAAGTGCAAAGGGCTTACAGCGGTAGACATAAAAAGCGCTAGGATATACCCAATAGGCAGACTAGACTACGACACCGAAGGGCTGTTGCTTTTAACAAATGACGGCGACTTATCTTACCGCCTTACGCACCCTAGTTTAGAAATTCCTAAAACTTATATTGCTAAGTTAGAGGGCGAGATAGTTGAGAGCCAACTTGCTACGCTTAGAAAGGGTGTAGCGCTAGACGGCGTAAAAACCAAGCCTGCAA
>WQRI01000073.1 GCA_009786825.1 Bacillota bacterium | reverse complement strand
AGTGTGAAGTTTTGGGCTTGCTCTAGGGTCATATCTTGGTGGCTCATACGTGCTGTGCCGAAGTAGTGTTCGCAGATTAGGATTATGCGCACATCGCCTGTCTGTAGGGTTGGTAGGTCTAGTATGCCGTCTTGTATGTTGCACGAGGCTGTGCCACGGGTTACGAAGATTGTGAACTCTGCGTAAATGCTAGGGTCTGTGAGTGATGTTGCGCGTACGATTGCTGCGCCTGCGCCGTAGGGCATCAGGGTTATGAAGCCCGCAAGAGATGTGATTACATCTGCGCCGCCTGCGCCGAAGTTAGACCCGCCAAAGTCAAACCCGCTTATGCGCACAACACTCTCGTTGCTAGACGTCCATACGAAAGCGCCGCTTACGTTGCCGTGTGCGAATGCGCTTAGGCTAAGTGTTAGTTGCTGGCGGCTCTCAAGGCTTTCTAGCGTGTATGTGCCGTCTGCATACTCTAGCGTTATCAGAAGCGCCGCTTGCTCGCGCACAACGCCGTCACCCAAAATCTCTACGCCGTAAAGCCTAGACTTATCTACAACAATTGTGAATGAGCCGTAAAAGCCTGTGGCTGGGTGCGTTGCTGTGATGATTGTTATGCCCACGCCGAACGCTCTTATGTAGATAGCCAAGCCCGATGTGCCTATAAGTTCTATAACATCGCCACCACAACTGCTGCTCCAAACAAGGCTTGCTGCTGCCGCTGGAGCTCCGCCTACTGTTGCGACAAGGTTCAACCACGGCAAAAATATCGCTTCAGGGCGCGGGAAGTCTATCATCATCGCATACTCGAACATACCTTCAGGACCCAAAACCCTAACAGAAGTCACGCTCTCTTGTACAATCTCTAGGCTGATTTCGTTAGACTGAGTTCCGCAGTATGCGCCAGTTGCACGTATGCTCACAACCCCCACAAAGCCCGGACGCACCGATATGATAGCATTCTGCCCTTCTAAACGCGCGTTATCGAACATAACTGCGCCAAGCGGGTATACTGACCACACAATTCGGCTAGACATTGCCGCATTTGTTGTGCCGATTACAGCGCGCAAATCTACACCCGCTCGGTTAGCAACTTCTGTGTTGCCGTACGGAATTGTAAGCACTCCGTTGTGGCTTTCTATTACTTTGCTGATAGTTATCTGCGTTACTAATGGCTGTTCTATTGTTAGTATTCTGCTTGCGTATTGCGACGGCGTTAGTACCGAAGTCGCTGTGATTGTTACCGCTTGAGAGAATTGGTTAAGACCCCTATCGCGCGCAACCACTTCTACTACATTTGGGTTGATGTGGTTAAGCACAAGTGTTACGAACTGACCCGCTACGTTTTGTATGCCAACACCTGCAACCGCGCCACAACTTGAAGTCCACACGACACCAGAGTTTGTTCCACCGCCAAAGCCGCTTGTGCTTGCTGTTAGGCTTACACGCGGAAGTGCGGTCTCTATCGGACGCGTCATAGGTATTAACAAAGTAGAGTTTGTAGGCGGGGCAATTGTTACTGCTGTAACTTCAGGGTCAGACACCGCCACAAATATTCTGAATGTGCCTACTTGCCCAATAGCCCCAACCGGTGTCGCCGTAATAATTATTGGACCAGCAGCGGCCGTGCCTGTTACGCGTACGCCGTAAGCCGAATGGCTCAGAGTTAAAAACTCGCTTGGGCTGCCTATACGCGCGCCGCAACTAGACGTCCAAGTAACCAACTGGCTTGCAATATTATGCCCTTCTATTATTGCCCTTAGGTCTACGAAAGGAAGTGCCGCGTCGCCGTGCGGTATTACAAGGCGATGCTCATCTGTTCTATCAGCCGTGCAGAAAATTGTTACGTTTGTTGCAACTGCAGAGCCGTCACGCGCAATTGTTATGTAAAACGCGCTTGGCACAAACGGCTGAACAAGGCTTGTTGCGGTGATTCTCACAACGCCTTCTGCAAGTGCTGTTAGCCTGCCAGTAGTCGCATCTATTGTAGCAATCTCGGTGTCGCTAGAACTCCATACTACACCGCGCATAGCGCTTGGCAAGTTGTAGCCATAAGCACTCGCAAAAAACTGTGTTACGTTTGTAAGCGCGGTTCCACAAGGCGGAAGCTCTATCTCTCTAAGCCCGCCCGCTTCAATCGCCACACCTACAGCCCACGCGTATGGTGGGTCTGAGAAAACAACCTGAATGGTGAACTGCCCAACCACGCTATTATCGAAGTTAGAGCGCGCCGTGATTATTGTGGATAGGTCTGGAAGCATACTATGCTCCCACATATTTGCTTGCCACGTCGCGTGCACAAAACCGCTTACCGCATCAACTGTGGCTACGCTCGTTCTGTTAGAAGACCACGTAACGCCCGTGTCTGTGCCGTATATGCCAGCCACGCTTGCCGATAGTTGTACGCTTGGCATTTGCTCTACGCTAAGCGGACGCGGCCACGCAATACCAAGTGACATTATACCGCCAACTACGCCCGGCGCGCTTATGCTAACGCTGTCAACACGCCCCGCGCGCGTAAAGTTTACGGGCGCAGACTGAGCCGAGTTTACAAAGGCATTCGCGCCAGTATTCACAGCCACAACCCTCATTTGCATATTCGCCCTAGCCGGAATAACCGACCCGCCCGCGTCATTAGCACCAGCCCAAGTCAGTAAGTTAAGGCTGTTAGCAACGCCAGCTTGCCCAGCGCCCGAAGCCCCAGTCGCCGCCACTTGTGTCACAAACACATTGTCGCGATATATTCTATAGTGAGTAGCATTAGCAACCCCGCTCCAATTAAGCGTAGAGCCACCGCTCACACTAACACCGCCCGGCACACCAAGCGCAGTCCAACCAACAGCAGTACTCTGCCCACTATCAGCCCAATACGAAGCCCCAGCATTCCTAGCACGCACCCTAAACGTATCCCCATTTCCAACAGTAGTCAGCCCCGCCAAATTCAACTCAAGCACCGCACCAACAGTCCTAAAATACACACCATTCCTATACACCCTATACTGATTAGCACTAGCAACCTCATTCCACCTAAGCACACTCCCCTCAAGCCTCACATTCCCCGGCACACCAAGCGTACCACTCCGCGTCCACGATACATTAGAAGAAGCCGGTGAATTATGTACGCCTTGAGTTTGTACACCATTACTCCAATGTATAGCAACTACATTAATATCGTTAAGAGTACCTACTGGTATGGTCGCCACATTAGTACTATTAGTTAACGTAAAAGATGTTGTATTTTGGTTGTCTATTCTGTGTACAACAGTATTGCCAACTCTAATCTCGTATCCCGTAGCGTGCGGGTTCGCATTCCAATGCAATGTGTTGCCTACTGTTCTAACATTGGTAACTTGTGACAACGTACCCGCCCTAACCCAATGAGTATTTGTTTGTGGAACGTAAGTCTCTCGACCACTACGTGCTTGCCACAATTGAACTCTCAGATGATTAGTTCCTACTGGTATAGTACCTAGGTTAGCATTACCATACCACGTACGTGTCGATGGTCCATTCATATATGCAGCATTACCATTTAAAGTAAATCTTGCCCTATAAAACCACCTATTACTCCACATTGAGTGAAATCTAAAATCGACACGACCCGAAGTATTTATGTCTAGTCGCATATAAGCGGTATGGTAGCCACGAGGGTAACAAAACCCTCGCCTATAACTTCTAAAAGAATTGCCCGTAACTACACCCGCATTTACGACCGAACTCGCGTAAGCCTTTTCACTCTCACTATGACTATGACTATTTGTTATATGTGCTACTCCTAACACAGCACCAACTAAAAAAGTTAGCCCTAAAGCCAAACTTATAAACCTAGCAAATCTTTTACTAGCCTTAATCTTCAAATTTTTCTTTTCCATAATATTCCCCCTTTTAATGTCATACTGAGCGTAGCGAAGTATCTAGGCGAAGCCGAATTCCGCTTCGCTAGACCCTTCACTACGTTCAGGGTGACACTTTTGTTTTAATTTAATTACCGCGCTAGCGGGTGTAACCATTGTTCAATGTTCAGTATTCATTGTTCAATTAATTACCGTTTCCGTTTTAACACTATGTCCACAAACACACCACTTCGCGCGCAAAACCTATGAACATTCTGTTAAAGTGTATAGGTATATTTTATCAAAAAAAAAAAAAAGTCAAGTGTTTGAACAAACTTTTAACAAATATTAACAACAAACTTTTGTGTATTAAATTAAACACGCATTTTTGTGGCAAAATTGAATATGTTGCGCAACAAAAAAAGGCATTATCTTGTTTTGAAATAATGCCTTAGTATTAGGTTTTTGTTGTTTATTTAGCACGCGATGATGCGTGTGCCTTATTATAGGGCTATTAAGTTAAGCCCCATATGCTTCCGTTTTCAACGTCTGGGAAGCCTTCGAAGCACATATAAAACGGACCCCTATCTGCCCTTACATAACTGTGCCAAGTGTCGCCGCAAGGTGACGGAACAACTGTTATGCCGTTGTGTGCATAAAACTGCATATGGCGTGGGTGCATAATGCCAATGTGTCCGCCATTTAAGCGTACCATCGGAACAATTTCTGCTTGCGTAGTGTTACCACCGCCTGAGCCTATTAATGCATTACCTGCTAGTAAGCCACCAGCCAAAAGCGCACCTCCGCCTACAATAGAAAGTGCCACTAAAGCATTAGAGCCACCATCTAGATTTTGAATATCACAGTTGCTTGCCTCAGCGCCAGTTGGTGGTGTGATTAAAATTGATTTTTGCTTTTCCATAATTTTCCCCTTTGTTTGCCATATCAAATATTTTTTTGCGCTGTAGGCGTAATTACTACGCCCAAGCGCCAGTTAAAACGGCAAACGTATTAAATTGTATTATTTTATGTACGTATATTTTACCATAAAGATAAATAAAATGCAAGCATTTTTACTAAAAAACTTCAAAATATTAATAATTTTTACTTAACTCACTTAATCACCTACTAACTTACTTGTAGAAGTCTTCTATGTCTGTTGGTTTGTCTGATTCTTCTGTGTCTATAGAGTCTACTTTTGCTGTTGGAAAAAAGCCGTAAGACGCGGGCTGAAAATTTACAGACTGGCTATTGTTAGCGCTTTGGCTGTTTGTGGTTTGATTAGGTGCTACCCTATTAGTTGCCCTATTTGCTGATTGGCTTGTAGCGGACTGATTACTTGCTGGTTGGTTTGATGTTTGGTTAAAGTCTTGCAGTTTTACTTCTAGCACTTCGCCCGGCAAAAGATTATTTTGCTCAGTTGTTAGGCTGTATCTTGATATGTCTATATCTGCTGCGCTATTTACTACAACTTGTTGTCTGGCATTTTGGTTATCGTTTAACATAACGTCTTGAAAAGATGTGGTGTTAAAGGTGGTAGCCTCTCCCTTTGCGACCGGGTCTAACTTTTGTATAAGTATATCTGCTATCAGTTCGCTTTCTACTACTTCTAGAATTGCTTGAGCATCTAGTATAAATGATGTGCGGTTTTGTCCGTCCCCCGTTGCCACAACTACATAATTAGAGCCTGCTATAAGCTCTGTAACTTCTCCAAATATACCGCCCGCTGTAATTACCTTGTCGCCTACTTTTAGTCGCTTTATGCGCTTTATCTGCTGTTTTCTTGTCTTTCGTGCTGGATGTATAAACAACATATAAACTACTATAAATATAAAGATAATGGGCACTAATGCTATTAACGATTCCATTACAAATATTATACCACAATTTAGCATTTTTTGCAACTGATAGACAGCAAAATAGTTTACAAATCGAAAAAAATAATGTATAATAGATGTTAGCAATTAGTTGCGAAGCGGATTTTTCTTATGACTAGGACTTATCGCTTTTGAGAACGAGAGCGAAAAGCCTCGTCCAAAAAAGCCGTTCCTCAAGAACGGGAATCGGCGAAGCCGACTTTTTTATAAGAATTATCGCGAAGCGGGTGTAGCGCCCGCTAACAATCTAAAGGCAAAAAAATTTAAAGTTTTTCTAAAAGGAGAAAACAAAAAATGAGCAAAACACGTAAGTTAGACGAGTTTGTAACTGACCCAAAGGTTGCACTAGAAATGCTTAAAAGCGGAAACGAAAGGTTTGTAAGCGGCAAGCCACTTAAAAGAGAAATTATTAAAGACTTAAAGGTTTTAACAGAGCAAGGTCAAAAGCCTTTTGCTGTTATACTAACTTGTTCAGACTCTCGCACAGCGCCAGAAATCTTTTTTGATACGGGGCTTGGCGACATATTTGTTATAAGAAGCGCGGGCAATTATGCAGATGCTGGCACACTAGGCTACATAGAGTTTGCGGTTAAGCACTTGAAAGCGCCGCTTGTTCTTGTTGTGGGTCATACGCATTGCGGTGCTGTTATAAACGCGCACCAAAACGCAACTGGGCTTAGCGAAATGCTTCAAAAGGTTTTAGACCACTTAAAGCAAAATGTTAAGGGCGCAACTTCAGATGATGAGGCTATGACAGCAAACGTTGCACACAACGTAAACCTAATAAAAGAAAACCCAGTTATAAAAGAACTTAACACACCAGTACTAGGCGCAGACTTCAACATAACAACGGGCGTAGTAACGCTACACAACAGCCTTTAAGCCGTGCGTTGAAAAATAAACAAACACCAAAAAAAGATAAAGCAAACTAAAAAAGAGCGGTAAAATTTACCACTCTTTTTTGTATTTTACCCACTTGCGCGAGATATATGTTTAAATTTTAAAGCACTAAGTTGTGGTGAGACGCTCACCGCTATGAGACACAATTGTCAAGCTAGCCCTTTAAACACTATAATAGTTCTATGTTGTGGTGAGGCGTAGGCGCGCAGATATATAAAATTTTTGACCTTGTGACTACGCCAGCAAGTACCTTTATAAGTTGCTTCCTGAAAGCTGCGGAGGCACTCAGACAAAAATTTTATATATCAAGCGCACCCCAGCGCTTATGGGCATTTATTTTGTGTAGGTGCATTATTTTGTTGTGGTTTGCTCCTTTTTTGCCGTTTAAAAGCCAGTCGTCTACTTCGGTGTAGGTGAAGCCTAACTCGCCCTCATCAGTTTGCTCATCGTGTAGACCTGCTGATGGTTGCTTTGCTATTATTGTTTTTAAAATTTCTATCAATTGTGGTTTTGTATTTGCCGGCAAGGCTTGTAATAGAGCGTTGGGTTTGCCACCGCTTATTTCTTTTTGTAGTTCTGCCACTATAAAGTTTAGTATTTCGTAAATTTCTTTAACTGTTAAGTCTACTAAAAGCGGAATGTCGAAGCCACCATCTCCCCACTTTGTGAAATAGCCTAGATAGAATTCTGACCTATTTCCC
>WQRI01000072.1 GCA_009786825.1 Bacillota bacterium | reverse complement strand
CCCGGCTACTATGCGGCTGTATAGACTGTGTATGACTATCCACGTGCGTAGTTACACAAC
Organism: Bacillota bacterium; assembly: GCA_009786825.1. Classification (GTDB taxonomy): domain Bacteria; phylum Bacillota; class Clostridia; order Christensenellales; family WQRI01; genus WQRI01. Next base: position 7,441 of record WQRI01000072.1, on the reverse strand, counting down.
AATCACTCGTACAATCTACCACATACACATCAGCCCGGGCTGTATCTCTTTGTTGCACAGCAAAAACACCAGTCGCAAAAACTACAACCAGCATTAACAATACAACCACAACAAACTTTCTACTATAAATCATATTTTCCATAAAAAATTAAACTCCTTAAAAAACTCTTTTAATGTAAAAAGGGACAAGGTAAATTTTTAGCCACTTGCTTTGGCTGACTTTTTACCCCGTCCCTTATAGACCATTTTATTATTTAATTGTTCTAATGTACATTATCCCGTTAATCTTCCGATTTGCGTTTTTGCGTTGAAGTATTCTTGTAAAGCCCTACTATGTACATTAGATTTTGGCACTAATAATGCAGTTGCGTTAGTCTCAAGCCCCATTATGTCTATTTTACCACTTATTCTTACTGCCAGCCTTGCGCCATCTACCTTACCATCTACTTCTTGACCAAAGTTATTCACGTAGGCTTGATGTGCTTCTAATTCGCTATAGGTCGCAAATAGTGGCTCTATGGCTTCGTAGGCAACACGCTTGTCCATATTCTGATTTTCTCTAGGTATTACTAAATCAATTGTAAATGGTTGACCAGCACGCAAGTATGTTATGTGGTAAGAATGAGCAATCTCACCCGTTGTTTTAATTACAAACTCTTGGCGCGTAACGCCCGGCACTTTCAGAACTGCCTTTTCTTTAACTGCACTTAATTTAGCCGTGCTTGCTTCTGCTTTTTTATCAACTTTTTTGTCTGCAACTACTTTAGTCGTGCTTGCTTTTTCTAATTTTTTATCTGCACCCGCAGCATTCTTTACTTGACCTACTTCTGTAGTGTCTTTTGTTACTTTTACATTTGTCATTTTGTTTACTCCTATGCCTTATACTCTGATAAGCGCTGATTTAAATTTTTGATTTGCTTCTTCCCCGCTACTTCCCCTTTCAAGTTAGTTTCCCTTATTATTCGCTTCCCATTTGGCGCGCCTTTCTGCTCTTTTGGCTTCGCGCTTGTCTATAACTTCTCTAGCAGTTGTTCCGTCTCTGAAAGTGCCACCATTTCTATCCATTACGTGTAGTCTCCTATCTTTTGCAGATTCAGATTCTATTACAGCACCTAAAGCAACAAGCCTTTTTTCGTAATCTGATAACTCATCTAGTTTACCAAACTTATAGCCTTTAATAGCCTCGTACTTATCACTACTTATGCTATCTTTGCCCGGTGCTGCTTTTTGTCTTCTGCCCTTTGCAGACTTACCCAACATCCAACTAATTAGTCCCATAATTACACCTTTCTTTCTAAGCATTAACTATGCGCACTTGCTAATGCTTAATTTACGCTAAACCTTTTTTTGTGATTAATAGCTTTGCACATATCTTCGTGTGACCGGCTTTTACAAAGCGTGCCACAACAACATCCCGAAAAGATTACTCTCTCATATCCTTTTCAAGTAGTTTTATGTTAATACTCCCCACTTTCTAATTGTTTACGTATGTATTTCTCTGTTAGACCATCGGCTTTCATTTGCTCGTATGCTTTTCTTATGCGGTCTTTTGCTTGCCTTTCTTGTTCGTTTTTATCTGCTTGCTTTTGCATTAAAAAGTTAATTACTTTTACTAAACGGCTGCAACTTACATACTCTAACTCTAAGCAGTTAGCATAAATAATTTTGTAAACACCACCCCTACCCTTTGTACGCTTAATTAAAAATCTGTCGCGTGTTAAACTTAGTGCTTTAGCAATAAAGTAATCTATCCAATAGTGATACTTACCGTGATGTAACAAATTATCCTTTCTAACAATTTCATAATCGTGTGCGTTAGGGCTAGAGATAATTTCATATTCCGCCTTAAAACTATCTGGTACAAACATCTCTACATAGTGCCAAATATGCCCCGCTGGCGCACCAACTTTACCCGTGTAATAGTTGCCATCTAACCAATAACCCTTATCTTTTTCCATAATTTTTCGCTAAACGTGCATTCTCGTTTTTGTTGTATTTTATCTAAAGAGATACTCAATTTTGTTTATACGTTCGAAACATACTACATTTTATTGTAACTTAAGCACGGCAACCATATTTTCTATATTTATAGCACCAAGGCTCTTTACATTTTTCACCTTTCAATAACTCTTCTATGCTTACATCTAAAAAATCTGCTATCCTAACCAAGTTGTCTAAATTAGGCTCTGTAACACCATTAACCCACCGACTTACTGCTTGCTGGGTTACACCTAAAAATTCTGCCAAATTCTTTTGTCTTACAAAACTAACATCACATAGCAACTTTCGCAAATTCCTTGCAAAATATTGTACTTTAACTTTTTCCATAATTTAACCTTTCAACCTATATCTCTCACGCTTGATATTAAAATGTACCACGGCGTGTGTCTTGTTTTTGTAGATAGACATCTCAAATTCAATTTGCCCATAATCTTTAAAATATTCTCTTGCCATAACATCGCATTTGTCCCAAAGTATAACGTACCTTATCTTCCTTTCTAAACTCACAGACCATAACGATAACTTGCCCGCACAAGTTATCTTCCTAACATTAAAACCGCTTACTGTTTTAAATTTCATAACTATATCCCTTCCTTTTTCAAACTCTTATTTGATTATTTTAATTTGCATTTTTTATAAATTTATGGTATAATATGGTTTAAAAATCTAATCAAAATATGAGGTACAAACAATGGCAAAAGAAATTTTTAGACTTCCAATTAGTCATAATGGCAATAGTTTAGTTTTACAATTTTCAACTTCTGAAATCCCTTTAAAGCCTAAAAAAATATCTTGTGAGAATACTTATACTTTTTTTGACACATACGAAAAATATAAGAATGCTGAAGTTGTAGGCTTATTGCACAGAAGGGTAATAAAACTAGTAGCCGAAACTTTTAATGAAGAAACAAAAACTTTGGTTTCAATGTCTGTTTGGGTTTATAAACCAAAAGACCACATAAGTCTAACAAAACTAATTCACGAAAATGGCATATATGATATGAGCAAGCGCGATAGGTTACAAGCGCCTAGATGGTGACATACTTTCATCATCTAGTGCAGAGTACCAATCATATTTAGAAAGACATCCTTTTGCTTCTAATTCTTCTATATGTAGAAATACTTCTTCTGGCTTTTCTATACTCTCTATATCTGCATATAAAACACCCTCTACATCCTTGTTCCACTCACACGCGCAATGCATATTAATCAACAAAGCATATCCTTTATATGCTATGTGCTTTCTAAAACTTGCCTCGAAGCCGATATAGTTACACTTCTCCCGCTTCAAATCTTTTTTGTTTCTTTTCTTTAAATTTCTCACTCAATGCACCCCCAACCTTTGATTATTTTAATTTGAAATATGCAAATAGCAATAATTCTTGACTATAGAATAGCAAAAAAAAAAAACAAAGTCAAGTGTTTTTCAAAAATTTATGATAAAATTTTGTAGATGGACATAAATAAACTTATAAAAGAACTTCGCCAACAAGATAAATTAACGCAACAAGACCTAGCAAACGATTTGAAAATTGATAGGCAAGTTATTGCTAATTGGGAAAATGGACACTCAAGACCTAAACTTGAAATGGTAGTAGATTTAGCAGACTACTTCAATGTTAGCACAGATTATCTCTTAGGTCGTACAGATAACAAACAAACTCTACATAATTTTTCAAATACACAAAATGGAATAACTATTCAAGGCAGCCCAAACAGTTTTAACAATAATGGCAATATCTCTATCGGCTCTTCCGGCAGAGAAAGAATTGTTGAAAGGTGCAAACGCTGTGAAAAACTTGAAAAAATGTTTAATAAATGAAATGAACCAAAACATAAATAGAGAAAAAACAATTCAAACTGCATTAAGACTTGCTTTAATTTTAATAAGTGCAATAACACTTTTACTAACCTATATAGTTAGCCGCATAGCCGCGTTTGGTTACAGAGAAATACCAAACGACCCAACATTTGCAGATATTCAGCGTGCTACTAACTTATCAGAAACCTTGGCATATATGTTTTTCAACTCTGCTTTTTTTATATTTGCCATATTTGCAATTTTCACACTTATAAACTCTTTGTTACCAACAGTAAACTCTACTGAAGACAATAAAGCAAAAGCAACAAGAAAACAAACTATTAACATTAAATTTATTATTCACGGAGCAATAATAACTCTTCTGTCTTTTAATGCTAGCAGATTTATTTCACGTCAAGATAGAATTCGGGAGGCACAGTATGAATATGGTGATTGGTACAATCTAACTAGAAACCCTTATTTTTCAGAGATTTTTAGCACTATGTTTTCAACACCGCATTTTGTTTTCTTTACCATAGGCATTGGCACACTACTAACTTCTTTTTGTATTTTTACTTATAGCAACAAAGCGAAATCAGAACATAAAGCACTCGTAAAAGAAATAATTCAAGAAGCAGATACAAAAGCCATCTCAAAAAAACAAAATATTGATATTGAACCTAAAGCACAAATACAGCAACCTAATGAAACTTACCCTATACAAATAATGATTAATTGCACAAGGTGTGGTGCGCGACAACCTAACACCAACCCACAATGTTATAATTGTGGACATAAATAACTAAAAAATGCGGTTAAAGCCTTTTGCTCTAACCGCATTTTTTTATTTTCTGAATAAATCTGAGTGGGAACCTGTTCTGTCAAAAATTATAGTGTCTTCTGTGATTTTATAGATAAGTAACCAGTCGGGCTCTATATGTAAATCTCTGTAACCTTTATAATTTCCTGTAAGTGGATGGTCTAAATATTTTCTATCTAGTGGTTTGCCTTCAACTAACAATTGCGCTACAGTTTCTAATTTTTCTAAGTTTTTACCACGTTTGTGCATCAATTTATAGTCTTTTTTAAATTTACTTGTGTACTTTATTGTTTTCATTTTTACTCCTACTCATCTAACCATTTACGCATATCACTTACATTTTTTAAAACTTTAGCGGGTATTTTGCCCGCAAGCATATCTTCGCTTTCTTGCAAAGCAACTAATGTTTCTGCATTTGGTTTTTTATCTCTGTAAACCCACGCTTCGTACTCTTCTTTTGAAATAAAAACACCTTCCCGTTCTGCTATTTTTACCTTTGCAGGCTTTTTACTCTCTAAAGCCTTTACAAACTCCGTTTGCAATTCTTTTTCTGTTATCGTTATTGTTGGCATATTTTCCACTCCTTTTGTTTTAGGTTTTATTCTTACCTTTAGTATATACCATTTTTTGCAAAAAGTCAACTACTTTGGTAAACTTTTGTGGGCTTGCTATTTAGTTGGCTTTTTTTGTTTTGGTGTTGTTTGCGAGTTTGGATATCGCTTGTTGTAATTTGAAATGCCTTAGCAATTTGGGGCGGGCTAAGTTTTTGGGTATTTTTTGAATTAGTCTTCCCGCTCGGCTCTCGGGTTTGGCTGTTTTGAAATATAACATATAGTGCAAGAACCTGTCTAGTGCGGTTACCAGCAAATTTTCAAAAAATTTTTTTCTGATTCCCACACGAGTGGGGAAAAAATTTTTTAGAAAATTTGCCCCAACACTAGACAGAACCTTGCACTATATGTTTTCAAAAAAGTACAGCCAAACCCGAGAGCCGAGAGGGCAATTCAAAAAAAATACCCAAAAACGAAAAAATTTATACAGCCTCCCCTCAAGCCTCAAGAGCAATTCACAACAACGGGAGTTTTGGGTAAAAAGGAGTGATTATGGAAAATGGTTGTAATTTTTGTGGTTGCTATGTATGCGATAAAGAAGTATGTGAATGTTGGGGTTGCTGTTATGGTGATTGTAGCAAATGCGATGCACAATGTTAATAGAAAAAGGTTAGCGAAATGCTAGCCTTTTTTCTTTGCATACTATGCAATATATTGTGTAAGTAAATTTTGAAGCCTGCAAGGTTTTTCTATGCTTCTTTTGTTTTCACAAGGCGCAATTACACAACCTGTATTTTACGCATAGATAGGGGCTCTCTACCTTTGTAAACTTTTGCGAAAATGCTTGTGTTTTTTGTTTGTTTGGTGTATACTTATATAAAAGGAAGTTAACGAGCGTGCCTAGTTTTAGGATAGGGCTGGAACTTCCTTTTTTATTTTAACTTATTTGCAAATTCGCAAAAAAACTTCAGCCCCCACCATACGCGGTCACGGACGTATTTGCTGACCAATTTTACTTATTACCCAATTTAAAAGCGAAATGTGGGTTTGTTGTTTTTTAGTTTAGAATCATATTTGAGTAGTTGTGTATTTTGTTTGGGACGTTTATTTTGTAGATTGTGTTTGCTAGGGTTAGCGCGTAGACTTTGCTTGCCCCTGCTTTTAAAAGGACTTTGGCGCATTCGTTTACTGTTGCGCCGGTTGTGTATACGTCGTCTATAATCAGGATAGACTTATCTTTAATTTGCTGTTTCGAATTTATTAGGGCGTTTGTAGTTTTGCAAATGTAGTTGCCGTTTATGGCAATAGATTTGTTTAAATTTTTAAGGCGGGTTTGTCTGTCTACAATTGTTTGGCGCGGAGTGTCTAAAACTTTTAGTAAAATATTTTCGTTTGCTATAATATTTTGCTTGGCGTTTATAAGCGGATTTGTAGACTTCGACCCCTTCATTTGCAAACATTTTACAAACTGATTTGCAAGCAAGGCTGACTGATTGAAGCCCCTATCCCTTAGCGTTTCTCTAGAACTTGGTACTGGCACGACTATATCTATATGCCAGTTTGGTTGTTGTTGTGGCTTTTTTTTGGGCGAAGCGCTTGTTTTGGTGTTAACAGCGTTTTGTGTAGTCTCTGAGTTACCTTTTGAGTTAGCCTTAGGTTTTGAATTATCCAGCAGTAGCCCCAAATATTTATCTACTAAAAACTGTGCAAAATATTCTGCTAAAAAGCGATTGTTGTCGTATTTAAAATGATAAATCAGCGCTTGAGTCAAACCCTCATACGCAAATACGCTTCTTGCCCTTGTGTATACTGCCTTGTCTTGTGGCGTTTGCTGTTTACATCTTATACAAAACTCTGCTAGCGTTGTTATGGTAGTGCCGCATAAAACACAGCACTCATCTGCTTTTATAAAGTTTAAAAAGCCATAGCAATACTCGCATAAGCCATACTTACCTTTATCGAATAACTCTTCGCTACAGTGCACACAAGTTAAGTTTGAAGGATAAAGATAATTTATAAGGTGCTGTTTAAATGTTTTAACATCCATATATTTTTTGTGTGTTTTTTGTTCTGGGGCTTTGCGTAAAAGAATTTAGCGAAACCCGCCATCAATTTTAGCAAACCTAACTACTTCCCTTTCTAAGATTTTCTATTGCAATTTTAAAGTCTGGACTGTTAAAAATTGCGCTACCAGCCACTAGCACATCTGCGCCCGCCTCTATAACAAGCGGAGCCGTTTTGAAGTTTATACCGCCATCTACTTGTAAA
>WQRI01000071.1 GCA_009786825.1 Bacillota bacterium | reverse complement strand
CAATGGGCGCACCATTAGTTAAAGCGGGCGTAAAAGCAGAAGTTGTATCTCACGGCAAGCACAAAAAAATAATAGTGTATAAATATAAGCCAAAAAAGAATTACCGCAAAAAGCAGGGTCATAGACAGCCGTTTACTGAACTTAAAATATTGTCTATTGGTTAAAACAATGACAGAAATAAAGTTATTCAAGCAAGCAGAAAACTATATCGGGCTAGAATGTTCGGGACACATAGATAGAAAGATAAACGGAAGTGAGTTGGTTTGTGCGGCATTGTCTGCAATTGTTCAAACAGCGCTTTTGGGCGTAATACAACTTGCGGGCGTAAATCTAGATTTTAAGCGCGATGATAAAAAAGGCTATTTAAAATTTTTGTTGCCACAAACTCTAACAAAAGAGCAACAAGAAATTGTTAATATAATACTTAAGACTTGTATGCTTGGTGTATCAGACCTTGCTATAGAATACTCAGACTTTATGAGCGTAGAAGTTGTTAACAAGTAAAAGTAGAAAAGAGGTAAAATAAAATGGAAATGAAAAAATCGTTTATTAATATTCAACTATTTGCAACCAAAAAGGGTGTAGGTAGTACAAAAAATGGTAGAGACTCTAACCCTAAATTTTTAGGTGTTAAAAGGGCAGATGGTCAGTTTGTTTTGGCTGGCAACATACTTGTGCGCCAAAGGGGTACTAAAATTCACCCGGGCAACAATGTTAGCATAGGTAGAGACGACACGCTTTTTGCTTTAGTAGATGGCGTTGTAAAGTTCGAGCGTAAGGATAAGAAGAGGAAGAAAGTTTCAGTATACCCAGCTTAAAACCCTAGACCTTCGTTTTTCAAATAGTAACCAAAGGGATTAGATTTTTGTCTAATCCCTTTAGTATTTTTCAAAATATGTATAACATAGATAACAACCAAATTATTGTACACGATTTGTCAGACTTTAATATCAAGCACATTTTAGAGTGTGGGCAAGTGTTTAGATATAAAGATATGGGTACGCACTATATGCTTTTTGCGGGCGAGAACGTGGCTTATATTACTAAGCAAATGTGTGATAGTGACACCAAACAGCAAATAAAGATTATCTCAAACAACCCAACTTTTTTTGTAAATTACTTTGACATAGCAAAAAATTATGGTATAATAAAGTATGACTTACTAAGTTTGGCTAAAGACACAAGCCTAGACTTACTAATAAATGCTATAAATTTTGGCTACGGGATTAGAATTTTAAAGCAAGATTTATTCGAGACAATAATCAGTTTTATAATATCGGCAAACAACCACATACCGCGCATAAAAAGCATAATAGAGAAACTGTGCGTTTTGGCGGGGCAAAAGATAGATGTTAGTGCAAGCCTTACTTCACATATTAGTGCAGAGTTTGGGACTAGTATTCGGGCAGAAACTGTAGCAGAAACTGAGTATACAAAGTTTAAAAGCCCCACATACTACTATGCTTTTCCGACTATGCAAAGTATTGCAAGCCTAAGCGAGCAACAACTAAAAGATATTGGGGCTGGATACAGAGCGCCCTACATATTGCAAACCGCAAACACACTTGCTGTAGACAAAACCTTTGCATACGAAAATCTAAACGCCCTAAGCACTAAAGAGTTAGAAAAAAAACTTATGTTGCTAAAAGGTGTTGGCAAAAAAGTAGCACATTGCATAATGCTTTTTGGGCTTTCTAGGTGGGAAGTTTTTCCAACAGACACGCACATACTGCAACTTTACAAAAGCAATTTTGCTGATAATAGCGCCGAAAAAAACCAACACGAAAACATAAAAACCACAGACCCCAACAAAATAGAGCAATTTTTCACAAATAAATTTAAACAATATTCTGGCTTAGTCCAACAATATTTATTTTATTATAAATTGATGAGGTATAAACAATGACACAAAGATTACAATTTGCTTTACTTGTAGATGTAGATAATGTAACTGTAAGTGCGGAATTACTGGATAGCATTATACATCAATGCGAGCTTCAAGGGAATATTATATATGGTAAGGTTTACGGCTATTCAGACCGCCGCCACAGAAAACTTTTGCCAATAATCAACACAAGGGGCTTCGAAACAGCAAGCACTATGGCTAGCAAAAAGGGCAAGCGCTCTGTGCTAGATTTACGCATTGTAGTAGATGCCGTGCGCCTTGCTTGCCAAAACGAAAGTATTACCGCGTTTTGTTTAGTTACGGGAGACGGCGACTTAGTGCCACTTATTGTAATGCTTAAGTCTTTCGGTAAGTATGTTGTGGGCGGGTTTTTAAATAACTCAGACAACGATAATGTTTGCGACAAACTTATAAACGTAAGGCAAACGGAAGTTGTTACGCTTCACGAGAGCGGCTTTAACGCGCGCGTAGTAAACAAGAAACCAAGAGAAAACGACACAAGCATACTAAACGAATTAGACGAACTTATGAAAAACAACCAGTTTAAGTCGCAACCTATAAACCAAAAAAATCAGACAGATAAGGAAGTTTTAAGCGACTTAGAGAATATACTAAAATCATTAAGAGAAAACAGTTAGCGCGCTCGCGCGTGAGCGCGCGCGCGAATGAATAATGAACAATGAATAGTGAATAATGGTTAAGCCCATTAATACAAAACTTTTGAACAGTCTGCAATTCGTATTAATACGCAATTTGCCAATTGTTAATTTTGCCCGCGCTAGCGGTGAAACAATTGTTCAATGTTCAATGTTAACTGTTCATTAGAAAAAGGAGGTTATATGTGGGATGAGTTTGTATCACTTTGGAGCGGAATGTCTATATTTCCGGCAGTTTTTCTAGCACTAGGTTTGGTGCTTATGATTATAGAAATTTTTAACCCGGGCGTTGGCATATTTGGCGCGCTTGGTGCAATACTACTTATATTAGGCATTGTTATAAGGGTGGCAGAGTCTGGAAGTGTGGCGCACTTATTTATGCTAGTTTTTATAATACTACTCACACTTACGGCTTCTTTTTTGCTTATGGTAAGGTTTATGAAGTTTGGCTGGCTTGCAAACTCTAACCTTGTTAATAACGACACCGGAAGCACCTTAGCAGACGACACGCGCGACGGCGTAAACTATGCTTACTTAGTTGGACAAACGGGCATATCACTAACATCGCTTCACCCGGGCGGAAAAGCATTTATAAACGGCAACAATTACGATGTAGTAACAAGGGGCGATTTTATAGAGGCTAACGTAGAAGTAAGGGTAAGGCAAGTTGAGGGCATAAGAATAGTCGTAGAAAGAAACTAAGAAATTACAAATTACAGTGTACAAATATTTTATTTACTTTTTTACCTATCGTTTGAACAGTCTGAATTATGCTCTTGCACGCAATTTTCAAATAATAATCTTGCCCGCGCAAGCGGTGAAACATTTGTAATTTGTACATTGTACATTGTAATTCAAAAATAAAAGTAAAAACGCTAAGCAAAATATTATAAGTTGCTAGTTAACGCTAGCGAAAAAAAAGGAGACTATTATGGAAAACTGGATGTGGGGTTTAGTAGTAATGGGCGTTATTGCCTTGATATTGCTAATTGTACTTTGGTTTTTACCAATCAGTTTGTGGTTCAGAGCGTGGATATCAGGCTCTCACATTAAAATGAGCAGACTTGTTGGAATGAAACTTAGAAAAATCAGAGTGAAAATGATTGTAGATGCCTACATAACGGCACGAAAAGCAGGCTTAGATATTACAGTAGGCGATATTGAAACACACTATATGGCGGGTGGAAACGTCATTAATGTAGTCAATGCACTTATATCAGCGCACGCGGCTAACATCACGCTATCAACTTCAACTGCACGCGCGATAGACCTAGCGGGTCGAGACGTTTTAAACGCTGTTAAAGTAAGCGTTAACCCAAGCATTATAGAAACACCGCGTATATCATCAGTTGCGCGCGATGGTATAGAACTGATTGTTAAAGTCAGGATAACTGTTAGGGCGAACATATCGCGTTTAGTTGGTGGTGCGGGTGAAGACACTATTATTGCGCGCGTGGGTGAAGGGATAGTATCAACAATAGGCTCGTCAAAGTCGCACAAAGAGGTTTTAGAAAACCCAGACACTATTTCTAAAATAGTTTTGCAAAAGGGGCTAGACAGCGGAACGGCGTACGAGATTTTATCTATAGACATAGCGGACATAGATGTTGGGCGTAACATTGGGGCGCAACTTCAAATGGACCAAGCAGAAGCAGACAAGCGCATAGCGCAAGCAAAGGCGGAAGAGCGTCGCGCAATGGCTATTGCGGCAGAGCAAGAGATGCGCGCTAAAGTACAAGAGATGCAAGCGCGAGTTGTAGAGGCGGAAGCGCTTGTTCCAAAAAGTTTGGCAGAGGCATTAAAGTCGGGTAGGCTAGGCGTTATGGACTACTACAATATGCAAAATATTCAAGCAGACACGGCTATGAGAGGCGCGATTTCTGGAAGCGGCAGTAAGCCTAAGAAGTAAGGTTTAATTACAATGTACAAATTACAAATTACAAATGTTAAATTCATTATTGTCCGATTTGAACAATCACCATTGAAATTGTTATATTATGCAAATTACTAATTTGCAACTGTTCAAACGCTTTAGCGCTTAGCGAATATAAAATTTGTAATTTGTACATTGTAATTTGTAATTTGTACATTGTAATTTGTAATTTAAAATATGAGAAATTCTTCTAACAATTCTTTGCGCGGTTTAGCAGATGAGATTCAGCGCAGAAGCAACCAAATACACCAAAACCAACAGCGCGCTCAGCAAAGCCAGTCTGCTGCGGGTAGGCAAGCCCATTCGCAAACTAGCGCGGGTAAACAAGGGCAAGGTCATACGCAGGCTGGCAGACAAGGGCAAGGGCAGAGTGGTGCGGGTAGTTTTGGTGCTTCACAAACTGGTGCTGGTAGACAAGGGCAAGGGCATACGCAAGCGGGCAGACAAGGTGTGGGGCATACACAGGCTGGTAGGCAAGGGCAATCTCAAAGCGCTGCGGGAAGCCAAGGTATGTCGCAGTCTGTTGCGGGTATGCAAGGTGCATCTCAGTCTGTTGCGGGCGGGAGGCTTAACACTATTCAAAGCCACCAGCCAAGCAGTATGGATGCCACGCACGGCACAGCAGACGCTATGCAAGTCACGCGCCACAAAGACGACGACACAGGCATAGACCTAGACAACATAATTGGTATGCTAAAGTCTGAAATGGTGAGAGACTATATTATAGTACACGAGATTTTATCTAAGCCAAAATCTAGACGACGCTAAAAATTTAAGCCGCACAAAAATTTTGCTACACATAAGGTGAGTAAAATATGTGTGGTTTTGTCTTTTGAAAACGCACAAATTAACACTTTACATTTTACACTTTACACTTGAATAAATATGAACATAGGAAATTGTTGGGATACTTTTTTTGTGCAAGAGAGTAACAAAGACTATTTTATTCGCCTTAAAAACGATGTTAACTCAGAATACGAAAAGTTTACAGTATACCCACCGCACGAAAATATTTTTAAAGCATTTAAACTAACCCCGCTAACTGATATTAAAGTTGTTATACTAGGGCAAGACCCATACCATAGTTTTAATCAGGCAACGGGGCTTGCTTTTTCTGTGCCAAAAGGGGAAAAACTTCCACCCTCGCTTCGTAATATATATAAAGAAATAGAGAGCGACCTAGGTATTAAAAGAGTATGCGGCTGCTTGCAAGACATAGCAACACAAGGCGTATTCTTTTTAAACGCAAGCCTAACAGTTAGAGAGGCCGCCCCAGCCTCACATTCAGCGCTAGGCTGGCAAACTTTTACAGATAATGTTATAAAGCACATAAACAGCAAATCAACCCCCGTAATATTTCTACTATGGGGCAACTTTGCCAAAGCCAAACAAACACTAATTACCAACCCACAGCACAAAATACTAACCAGCGCCCACCCAAGCCCACTATCCCAAACCAAATTTTTTAACAACAAACACTTCAGCCAAACAAACACCCACCTAAAACAATCAGGGCTACAGCCAATTTATTGGGGGCGCGAGAGAGTATAAATTTTTTCTTGCTGCCTTGTTTTTTGAGATGTCGGTGGCTAGAAAAATCGCAAACTCAGCCCTACGGGCTTCAAACACGCGATTTTTTTTGTTTATGCCACCGACGTCTCACAAGGCAGACGTCAAAAATTTTTACTCTCTCGCGCTGCGTCTCACCACAACTTAGAACTTCAAAAGTAAATTAGGCTTGATAAATTCAATTTAGGGTCGCTCAAACCGGGCGACTTTTTTGTTTTTAGCGCTATATTTTGGGTCAGTCAACACGTCCCCGTGACGCGCTCAAAGTATAAAAATTTTCTCTCGGTTGTTTGCTGTGCAAACAAAGGTTCGAAAATTTTATACTTTTCGCCAGCACTCAATTTTAACAAAATATTTTATGTTTAATTTAATACACAAAAGTTTGTTGTTAATATTTGTTAAAAGTTTGTTCACATGCTTGACTTTTTTTTTCCCTGATAAAATATACTTATACACTTTAACATATTTTTAATATGTTTGCGCCTAATCGGGCGAGATTTGTTAAGTAAATATTAAAATTAAAATAAAACTGTCACCCTGAACGTAGTGAAGGGTCTAGCGAAGCGGAATTCGGCTTCGCCTAGATACTTCGCTGCGCTCAGTATGACATTAAAGGGGGAAGAATTATGAGAAAAATTTCAAAACAGTTTAAAAGGTTAGCAATACTGGCGCTAGGGCTTAGTATTGCTTTAGCGGGTGTACTGGGTATAGTACATTTTAATAATGCAAGCGGTAGTGAAGAATATGCATATGCCAATGCAGGGCGTACGCCAGCAAACTTGAGAATAAATGGTACTACATTAAGTTGGCAGTTTTGGTGGCAACCAGAAGGTTTTGATGGTGGTTTCCAATGGGTAAATAGACCTTCTGTGGGTAATTTCAGAGTTCAAAATACTCAAATACTTAGGGCTGGGACGGTAGTGCATACACTAAACACTACTATTAGATGTTGTTGCAATGGTGGTAATATCCCCCCTGCTAATAGCATTAATATGAATAATGTTGCGGCTTTAGCAGCGGTGGGTAGCCATAGTATAACAATAAGGACAAACTTTAGAGAGTATACTTGTTGTTGTAGTGGTGCAAGTGGGCAATTTATCCGCAACGTATCTCATACATCCACCGCTATAAATCGTACAGTTACTGGTACATTAGGTGTGCCGGGGAATGTGCGAATGGTTGATAACACTTTACATTGGAATGCGGTTGGTAATGCGAATGGATATAGGGTATATAGGGGTGGTGTGCATATATCTACGCCGGGGAATGTGACTAGTTTGAATTTGGCGGGACACGCGAACATTGCGGCGGGGTCGTTACATAACTTTACTGTAAGGGCGACTAGTACGGCGAGTTATTGGAATACGTCTGGTCACAGCGCGGGTGTTAACTGGGGGCATTTGGCGGCGCCGAGCGCTAGTGTAAGTGGCACTACTTTGAGTTGGG
>WQRI01000070.1 GCA_009786825.1 Bacillota bacterium | reverse complement strand
TACAGAACCTGACCAAGCTTGGTAGTAATTACCTGGCGTACTCCACCTAGAACCCGTTGCTGTTATAACAGTATAGTGCGCTCTGTTACCAAAGTTAGACGCCCTTACTTCGAAATAGCCTACCGCCGCGTCTCCTCTAACGCGCCCTTCGTTTCTGCCCGCTGCTCTTACAGTTGCACGAACAGTTGCAACAGTCTCAAGCGCTGTGTTTGGCGCTACACTTACTACGCCGTCTGAGTTGATAGAAAAACCAGTAGGGACAGCACCTTCAAATGCCCACTCTACATTTGGTCTTGGTTCTGTAATTTCTGTTCCGCCAGAAAAAACAGCCGCTTGTAGCCTTGTGCTTTGCCCCGGAACTACAAACATAGAATAGCCTTCTTGCGGTGTAATATCTACACGCTGGTCTAGGGCTACAGGGTTGTCGTAACACGCGGCTAAAACTAATGCAGCAACTGCAGTAAGCGCCATTATTAACATAACCCTAAAAGTGATTACACGTTTTTTAAGATTAGACTTCATTGTGTTAATCTCCTTTTCAGAACACCATTGCCATATTAAGCGCAAGTGTTCTAAAGCCTGTTTAAAAAAAGCAGACTTTTTTTAACTCTTTTAATTTTATTTTTTTGTTTTTGTTTAATAGTTTGTGTGAGAACAATAAACTTTATGCAAAAAAAGATTATACTTTCCCACTATACAATATATAGTGTAACACATTTTATTTTATTTTGCAAATGTTTTCAACCATATTTTTGAAATTTGCAAATAAAATCTTGCCCGCGCTAAGCGGTGTAACCACTTTACACTCTACACTTTACACTTTACACTCTACACTTTACACTTACAATTACAACCCTACATTCTTAACCCACTACTTCATACTAAGCGATATCCTTTGCTTTTCTAAATTTACGTCCATAACCTTTACTTTAACCACATCGCCTACTTTTACAACTTCTGAGGGGTGCTTTATAAATTTGTTAGATAGTTGAGACAAATGCACTAGCCCGTCTTGTCCAACGCCTATGTCTATAAATGCGCCAAAGTCTATTACATTTCTAACAACCCCCGTTAGTTCCATATCCTTTTTTAAATCTTTAAGGCTCATAACATCTTTTCTTAAAACGGGCGGTGGCAGACTATCTCTTATATCGCGCCCCGGCTTTATAAGTTCGTCCGTTATATCACTAAGTGTTGGCACACCTATGCCAATCTCGCCCGCGACACGCGCCTCGCCTTGCTTTTTTATAAGGCTTTTAAGTTGTGCCAACTTACCCTTTTCTACATCGTCTTTTGCAAACTTGAAAAAGTCTAGCAGTTTTTTTGCCGCGTCGTAACTCTCTGGGTGAACCGCCGTGTTGTCTAGTATGTTCTCACCACCAATAATACGTAAAAAGCCCGCCGCTTGCTCGTACGCTTTTGCGCCAAGCCCGCTCACTTTCAGCAACTGCTCTCTAGTTTTAAAACCGCCCGACTTCTCTCTGTGCGTAACTATAGCCTTTGCAGACTTTGCATTAAGCCCCGCTATGTGCTTTAGCAAACTTACACTCGCAGTATTTAAGTCTGCCCCAACGCTGTTAACGCAGTCTTCCACCACGCCCTCTAAAACATCTGTCAGCCTTGCTTGCGGCATATCGTGCTGATACTGACCAACGCCTATGCTTTTAACATCTATCTTTATAAGTTCTGCAAGCGGGTCTTGCAGCCTTCTTGCAATAGAAATCGCGCTTCTAATAGCCACATCATACTCGGGAAACTCTTCCGCCGCCAGTTTAGAAGCCGAGTAAACCGACGCCCCGCTCTCATTAACAACTATATAATTAATATCCAGCGCGCTATCTTTAATCAGTTCTGATATAAAAATCTCGCTCTCTTTGCTTGCCGTGCCATTACCAATTGCAACAACATCTACCTTATGCTTTTGTATAAGCCCAAGCGTTATGTAAGCCGCTTCCTTTGTTTTGCTTAGGGGCGGTGTTGGATATATCACGGCTGTGTCTAAAACCTTGCCCGTTGCATCTACTACCGCTAACTTACAGCCCGTTCTATAACCCGGGTCTAGCCCCAACACCACATTATTTTTAAGCGGTGGCTGAAGCAACAACGGCTGAAGGTTTTCTTTAAACATCTTAATCGCTTGCTCACTTGCCCTGTCCGTTAACTCTGCCCTTACTTCGCGTATAATAGATGGCTCTATCAGTCTGTTATAACTATCTTTTATAGTAGCGCGTAAAATCTCATCCGTGTGCTTATTAACCTTAGTGTCTGGCTTAACCCCGTGTAAAAAGTTAAACTTAATTGCTTGAAGCGCAACAATCTCATCTTGCACAACTTTTACTTTTAAACAATCTTCTTTCTCGCCCCTATTCATAGCCAATATTCTGTGAGACGGAATTTTAGAAACAGGCTCTGAGTAATCTTTATACATCTCATAAACCTTATGCCTTTCTACCTTTTCTTTAAACGAAGCCTTCTCACCACTACCGCCCTTAGCCTTTTTAGCCTCCTGCTGTTTTGCTATACTTTTTTCGTCTAGCGCCGTTTGTATAAGCGCTTGCCCAAAAAACAACTCTCTAAGCGCTTTTCTAATATCAGCATTGTCTGATATAATCTCGGCAATAATATCACACGCGCCCGCTATAGCATCTAAGATGTCCTTTACGCCCTTAGGCTCGCCCCCATTTTTGCTGATAAAGTCGTCTGTATACTCTATCGCAATTTGCTCTAGTGGCTGATTTAAGTTTTGCGCAAGTATAATATCTGCAAGCGGCTGCAAGCCCTTAGCCACAGCAACAGTTGCGCGCGTTTTCTTTTTTGGCTTAAATGGTCTGTAGATATCCTCTACTTCTGTAAGGGTGACCGCCTTGTCTAGCGCCGCCCCCAAATCTTCTGTGTAATTGCCTTGCTCTTTTAGTATGCGACTAACTTCTTCTTTGCGCTTTTGTAAATTGCGCAAATATGTAAGCCTGTCTGCAAAATCTCTAAGCGTTTGGTCATCTAAACTGCCCGTTTGCTCTTTTCTATAACGCGCAATAAATGGTATTGTGTTGCCCTCGTCTAGCATAGCAATAATGTTGCTAACATACTCTGGCTTTAGCGCAAACTCGGCTTGCAAGCCCGCCTTTGCCTTTTGGTTAATTACAGTAATAACTGTCTCATCTAATAAAACCAACTCTTCATTTATTACCGCTTCTTGTAGTAATTCTTTCTCTGCCATTTTTTTTATGTACTCCTTAAATTAATGTTAAATTTTAAATTATCTGATGCCTTGTATAAAGCAAATGTTTAAGTGCTTCTTAAAAAGTCGCCCGCCGTAGTGATTATGTTTTTATCTAATTTTATGTAGTATATATTTGCTGCTTTGTTTGCCGATTGTTGTGCGCTTCCGCTCTCATCTAATATATCTATTACTTTTGCTTGTTTGTTGTGAGACTTAGCGTTTGGCGAGAGTACTTCTAGGGTGTCGCCAACTAAAAATTTATTGCGCTGAATAATTTTTGTATAGCCCTTAAAGTCTTTATTACCTTTAAAGCCCTTACAAATGTCAGCCTCGACTTGCGCTAGCACATCAATCTCAACTTTAGGCAAAGATGTATCAAAGTTTTCTGTGTCTGTATTGTCCCCCAAATAAAACGCAGTCGTGTAGCCTCTGTTAGACACTTTGTGTAACTCTTTTTCTAAACTCTCAGTTTTTTTGAAAAAGTCTGTGTCTGCATTTTTACCGCTATCCTTGCCACCTTGCTTTTTACTCTCTGCCTTACAATCGCTATCTTTTCTGCTCTTAGCCAAAAGGTCTAGCGCACCCCTATAAGCATTTGTAACCGCCGCCACATAATATGCGCTTTTCATTCTGCCCTCTATTTTAAAACTAGTTATGCCCGCGTCTGCCATTTTGTCTAAATGCCTTAGCATATTTAAATCTTTACTGTTAAGTATGTAAGTGCCACGACTATCCTGCTCTATCACAAGTTCCCTACCACTCTCTTTAATAACCGCCTGCATCAATTCTGAATTATTTTTGCATTCAGTAAGTAATTCCGTACCCGCACAAGTTTTTTTCAATAATTCCGAACCCGCGCAAGTTTTTTTCAATAATTCTGAATTCTGAATTCTGAATTCATAATTCGAAACACCATATTCCCACCTGCAAGGTTGAGAGCATTGCCCCGAGTTTGCCCCCCTATTATTTAAATAGTTACTAAGCAAACACCTACCAGAATAAGCAATGCACATAGCGCCGTGTACAAACGCTTCTAACTCAAGTTTGGGCGTATAAGCCTTTATATCGGCAATCTCACCTAGAGATAACTCTCTTGCTAGCACAACGCGCTTTGCACCCATATCAAACATAAATCGCGCCGCATACTTATTTGTTATGTTAGCCTGCGTAGATATATGTATGTCCAGCCCCGTATGCCTTTTAGCAAAATCTAAAATGCCAAAGTCACTCACTATAATAGCATCAACTTTTGCGCTTTCCAAAAACTTTAAGTAATCTACCAAACCGCCAAAGTCAGCGTTTCTAGCAATAACATTAACTGCCACATAAGCTTTTTTACCGCCAGAGTGTAAAAGTTTTACAGCGGCAACAATCTCATCTGTGCTAAAATTATCAGCATATGCCCGAAGCCCCAACTTGCGAGACGCAAAATAAACAGCATTCGCACCATAGTGCAATGCTGTTTTAAGTTTCTCAAAATTACCCGCCGGGCTTAATAATTCCATAATATTCAAAATTACAAATTACAAATTACAATGTACGAATGTTAAACTCATACAGGCAAAACTTTTGAACAGCCAGCAATTCAATTTACAAAAATTGAATTAAAGTAGTGAATTACGACTGCTCAAACGATTTGGCAATAAGCAATAAAACATTTGTAATTTGTACACTGTAATTTGTAATTTTACTTAAGTTTTTGCGTAATACTAACGCCTGTTCCTACATCTAAAATGCTTGTGCGCAGATTTTTGTTTGTGGTTATATGCGTGACAAAAAACTGCATCTTTTTCTTTATGCTCTCTTTCCCCTCATACAAAACATTATCCGCAAACAAAATTCCGCCTACTCTAAGCGCCTCAAGCAAATAAGGCAAATAATTTATATATTGCGCCTTTGGTCCGTCCAAAAAAATAAAGTCTACATAATTTGTTTTCTCGCCCGCCAAGTAAACCTCTGCAAAACTCGGCAAAACATCTATAGCATCTGCCCCTATAATTTTAACACTTTTACTAAGCCCCGCATTAAAAAAGTTTCTGTTAGCCTGCTTTACTCTATCAGCGCACTTTTCTATAGTAAAAAGCCTAGCCTCAGACTTATCGCCCCCGGCACTAAGCATAGCAATACCGCTATACCCAACGCCCGTACCAACTTCTAAAATAGTCTTAGGCTTATGCTCAACAACAACTGCAAGCAACTCAGCCAAAGCCCCATCATCTATTATCGGCACACCCTGCCCCAAAGCCTCTTGTTTTATTTCGTTTATTATCATAATATTGTAAAGTGTAAAGTTGTTAAACTCATTAACACAAAACGTTTTAACAGTCTCCAATTTATATTTGCTTAAATCTGGAATAAATCTTGCCCGCTACGGTTTGAGAGACTAGGCACAAGTTAGACAAGGCGAACGGCGGATTTTCAAGGGAGCGTACTAAATGTACGTGACCGCAGAAAACCGTAACGTTCAACGAAGTATAACGCCGTGCATAGCCTCTCAAACCCCCTTAGTTGTCGACTACGATGGTTAAAATCATCGGATTACGCTTTGTCTTTTTATACAAAAAGTTTTTCAGATATTTTCTTATGTTGTTTTTAATAAGGTTAAAGTCGTGCGTTGCCTTTAAGTCTAGGTACGATATTGCGTGAAGCACAACCTCTTTGCACTCTGCCAAAAGTTCTTCACTCTCTTTCATATATACAAAGCCCCTAGATATTATATCCGGACCAGTCGTAACCTCGCCCTCGTCCGTATCTATACCCAAAACAACAATCACAAGCCCATCTTCTGATAGTAACTTCCTATCCCGCAAAACTACGCTTCCAACATCGCCAATACCCGCACCATCTACAAGTATATGACCCGATGGCACGCTACCACGCTTTTTCATATTAGTTTTTGTAAGTTCTATAACATCGCCCACATCGCACAGTTGTATGC
Organism: Bacillota bacterium; assembly: GCA_009786825.1. Taxonomy (GTDB): domain Bacteria; phylum Bacillota; class Clostridia; order Christensenellales; family WQRI01; genus WQRI01. The sequence continues at coordinate 1,589 of WQRI01000070.1, read as the reverse complement.
GCTCGCGCGGTATGCCCATACTCTCTGCCAAATCGCCGTGGATTTTTAAATGCCTATACTCGCCGTGAACTGGGATAAAATAACGCGGCTTAAGCAAAGCAAACATAAGTTTTAACTCTTCTTGACACGCGTGACCCGACACGTGAATATCAGAAATCGCATCGTAAACAACACTCGCGCCCTTCCTATACAAATTGTTTATTACTCTGTAAACGCTCTTTTCGTTACCCGGAATGGGCGACGCCGATATAATTATAACATCGTTCTCGCCAAGTTCTACCTTTTTAAAATCGCCACTTGCCATTCGCGTTAGGGCAGACATCGGCTCGCCTTGCGACCCCGTAGTTATAATTGTTAACTTGTCGTCCGTTATGTTAGAGATTTTTTCTATATCTATAATTTTGTTTTTAGATATATCCATCGCGCCAATTTTAGAAGCCACATCTAAAACGTTAATCATACTTCTGCCAGAAAAAGCAACGCTTCTGCCGTACTTAGCGGATACATTTAAAATTTGTTGAATGCGATGTATGTTTGAAGAAAACGTAGCAACAATAATTCGCTTGCCAACATTAGACTTAAATATTTTGTCAAACTCGACCCCAACAGTACTCTCGCTCATAGCATAGCCCGGGCGCTCTGCGTTCGTACTCTCGCCCATATAAAGTAATACGCCCTTTGCGCCAATCTCAGCAATACGAGTCAAGTCGCCCCCCTCGCCATCAACCGGCGTGAAGTCTATCTTATAGTCCCCAGAGCAAAATACTGTGCCGATAGGTGTGTTTATGCTTAAACACGCGCTGTCCATAATAGAGTGGCAGATTTTTACCCACTCGCACGTAAAGTGCTTGCCAATTTTAACAACCTGCTTGTAAGCAACTGTGTTAAGTTTAGCGTCCTCAACTTGATGCTCTTTAAACTTGTGGGTAAGCATAGCAAGCGTTACAGTAAGCCCGTAAACTGGCACGCCCGGCAACTTTTTCAAAACAAATGGTATCGCACCTATGTGGTCTTCGTGTCCGTGAGTCAAAACAATACCCTTTACTTTGTGGGCATTCTGCTCTAGGTAAGTTATATCGGGTATAACTAAATCTACCCCCGGCATATCCTCCGTTGGAAAAGTTAAGCCCGCATCAACAACTATAATCTCATCTAAATACTCTAGCACAGTCATATTTTTGCCAATCTCACCTACGCCACCCAAAAACTTAACCTTTAGGGTCTCTTTAGGGTTGTAGGGTTTTGCATTGTTAGCACTACTTGCACTCGGCTTTATCTCAGGCTTAAAATTGCGCCTTAAGTTACTGCTTGCGCCAATACCAATTCTAATCGGCTTATCTTGTGCAACCACAGCCGCGCCTTTATCTTGCGCTTGCCTTGTATTACTCGCACCCTTATCAACTGATTGCCTTGCATTAGATGCACTTTTATCAACTGGTTGCCTAGCGCTAGTTTTGCCCACGGCTTTAGTTGCAGGCTTTTCACTTAAATTTGGGCTTCTAGAAATTACACTAGCCGCCACAGGTTTCTCACTAACCTTAGACTTTTCTCTAATCTCGCTCTCATCTAAAAAAGCGTCTAAATTAAGC
>WQRI01000069.1 GCA_009786825.1 Bacillota bacterium | reverse complement strand
ATACCTTACATTCCATCTGAGAGCAACGGCTCTAACCTAGCCCGCAACATAATAATCGGAACACTTTCAGTAGCAGGCGTAGGCGCAGCCGGCACAGCAGGTTACATAGCACAAAGCAAAATTAGAGCGCGCAGAAAATCAGACATAGATGAGTGGGGCTTAGACAACTAATTATCAGGTATCAAGTAACAAGTAACAAGTAACAAGTGTTACACCGCTACCGCGGGGAAAGATTGATGTGAGTACTTATGTATTGTCACCCTGAACGAAGTGAAGGGTCTAGCGAAGCGAAAACACGGCTACGCCTAGATTCTTCGCTTCGCTCAGAATGACAATACAAAAAGAACTAATTTCTAACGTTCAAACGCAACGGCATACAATGGTTTGCAACCATTCATAATTCATAATTCATAATTCATAATTAACCAAAAAAGGTTTTTCGGAAATTCTGAAAAACCTTTTTTGGTTACAAGTAGATTATTCTTGCGAGCCATAGGTCTGATAGTCCGTGGTTTGTGCCGATGTCTTTGCTTGTGGAAGTTGTGCTGGCTAGGATTGTTATTGCGTTGCCGGGGGCTTGTAAGCTTCGGGTTAGGGTGTCGTTTGATGTGCCGCCGATGTGCTGGGTTGACTTTATTGCGTTTTCGGAAAAGCGAATTACTAGTATTCCGCTAAAGCCCTGAACCCGTATGTTGAATGTTAGAATAAGATTGCTCCAGTTGTTGTTTAGTGGGATAAAGCACGATAGGGTGGGGAAGTTTGGGATATCGTTTATGTAGGGGTGGGTTATGCGCAGATTCATACATACTACGTTTATATTTGCGTAGCCCATATTGTTAGAGCCGACAAATTCTGTAATAATTATGTAGCCGTGCATATAGTGTACTACTGACATTCGCGTAACATTTATGTTTGTGCTTGTGTAAGAGAGTGCTGTTTGCATTAGCATATTGTTTATTGCAAAAACTCTGCCGCGCGGGTTGTGCGTGCTTTCTGTGCCTGCAAGCAAAAAGCCGCCCGCCCTATAGGGTAGAATTTGGTTGGCGAAAAGATTGTTAAGCGTAAGGGATAGCACCGCATTTTCTTCCGTGACCTTGTATATAAGTGTGTTGGTTCTGTTTTGGTTTGTGTGGTTTAGCACAAGCAGATATTGCCCGCTTAGAAAGCCGTCGCCTATGTGTCCGCCACTTAGATAGAAATCAGTAAGGTGGGGTATGAACCCCGCGTAGTAGAGATTTCTGCCGTTTTTTAAAATTGTAATTGTGTAATCTTCGCGGTAGAAACTCTCTATCTGTATAAAATTTATGCTTATGCGGTTTGTTTCAAAAACAATTATAGCAAGGCGGTCTGAGTCTAAGAAGGCGTCTTTTGCTTGACCCTCGAATGCTCTGTGGTAGATTACTCTTTTTTCGGCTACGCAGAATATGTAAAAGATAGCGGAAGTATCTCGGTTTGCAATTATTTTAAAGCCTTGCCCGTAGGGAAAAGCGCGTACGAAATGCTCGGCAACACCGCTGTTTATAACAACAATCTCTAGCAGTCTGCCGCTTTTGTTTAGTTTTGATATAAACAAATTTGGTATGGCATCGTTTTTTAAGCCCATAAAGTCGTGCGTTGTGGACGATGTTTGCCCTATCACAAAGTAGTAGCCCATTACATCGAAAATTGCCTTTGCGTAGTCGTTTAGGTTGCCGCCTATGTTTTGTTCCCACCTTATGTGTGGGTTTGCGCTTGTGCGGGCGTCTCTAGGGATTTGCGAAATGTTTGTTGGCGGTGGGGGACTGCCGGGCGGGGTTGGCTGGTATGCGCCTTGGTCGTTGTTGCCACCAAATGTGTTTGCTGATATAAAAAAAACAGTCGTAGCAATAATGAAAACGCTCATTAATGCTACAACTTTTAAAATTCTTTGCTTGTGCAGACTGATTATCATATTTATTTCTCCTTAGTTTTTTGTAATTGTGTTGTGATGTGTAACAAGCCGATGAGCAAACAAGCCGATGAGTAACAAGCCATAGTGGCAAATTGTTCGTGCTTGTGCGTACGTTGCTCGTACGTTGTGCGTACGTTAGTTGTTAACAGTTTATTCGGAGAAATGACTGCTTAGTATGCATTCTGCAAAACTAGACAGCAACTTACAAATGTTTTGGCAATTTTTATTCGCTACGGCTTTTGGCTTTTTTGCATTCGGGATAACTCTAGAATAAGTTTTACAATCTCACGCGTGCCGTCTTTAATTTTGTGCTTTTGTAAGTTTTTTAGTATTTGCGCTTTGTTGTTTTGTAGTTTGCTAAGCGCGCTTAATAGGTTTTGCAGAGTAAGGTTTTCTTGCTGTAGATATTCGGCTACGCCAAGGCGCGCGAATTCTTTTGCGTTTGATAGTTGGTCGCCCCTGCTTTGTGTTAGCGGAAGCGGGATAAACAGCGTAAGTTTTTCTAGCGCTAAAAGTTCTGAGGCTGCGTTAGAGCCGGCTCTGGATATAACTATATCTGCGAAATTGAAGTAGTCTTGTATGTTGTTTACGTATTCTAGTTGTAGGTAGTTAGTGGGTAGGCTGGTTTGGGTTTGAGTTTGAGTTTGGTTTTGGGTTGCTTGCGTGGTGGATAGGTTTTGGCTATGTGTAAGGTTGCCTTTGCCCGTTAGGTGAATAATGTTATATTGGCTTGTTAGTGCAGTTAAATTATTTTGCACAAACTGGTTTATAGACTTACTTCCGCTAGAGCCGCCCGTGATAAGTAGGTTAGGTAGTTGCTTTGGTGGTAGGTTGGGTAGTGGGTTGTTCGACAAATTAGTTTGATTGTGCATTAGTTTAAACTCTGGGTGCTTTGCGAACACCTTTTGTTTACAGCCTGTAAAAATTTGCTGCCTTATAGGGTTGCCCGTATGCAAGCCGTTTTGATACTTTTTTGCGGTGCTATCAAACGCGCAAAGTAGCGCTTCGCACTTTTTATATATAAGTTTGTTTGCAAGCCCAAGGGTCAAATCGCTCTCGTGCGTTAGTGTTTTTATGCCTAATTTTTGAGCAGCCCGAGCCACAGGCAAAGCAACAAACCCACCCTTAGAAAAAACAATATCGGGCTGGATAGCCTCTAAAATTATTTTTGCTTGCTTTAGCGACTTTAAAAATTTATAAGGCAACCCCAAGTGTTTTAGCGTTGCTTTTCTTGCAAACTTGATTGGCGAATATTCTATAAACTGAATTATGTCGGGCGTTTTTATAAATGTGTCGAACCGCTGTAAGTTTTTTGTGTACTGTGCGTTAAAGTCTGCGACCAGTTTTTTTTCTATTCCGCCCGAGCCTATGTAATATATATTATCAAAAAAGTTGATTAGGTGTGGAATTAGCGCTAGGTTGCCAACAACGTGACCGGCAGTTCCGCCGCCAGTAAACACTATAGATTTTTGGTTTTTTGTTGAAAGTTCTGAATTGGATAAATTTTGTATGCTCATAATATTAAACCCCCGCCAAAAACGGCGGAACGAAGCGAAGTGAAGCCGCCTTTTCTGTATAAGGAATTTTAGGTAGACAAAGCCAACCCACACGAACCAGCCGACCGGCTGTTTTTGTTTAAAAAATCTATTTGACTTTAGTATTTGCAAATGCTTGTATTTTAGTATGATTTGCGCTATAATAGATGTGTATAATACATAATATGAAAATTTGCTGATTTATGGAATTTGTTTAAGGCGGTAAAAAATATGAAGTATATTATTGCGATAGATTGCGGAACAACCAGCACCAGAGTTGTGTTGTATTGTTTGGCTACTCAAAAAATTGTGAAGTCTGCAAGCAGACCCACAAGCCTTATCTACGAAGGCTCTAACATCAGTTTCGACGCGCTAGAACTTTACGCAAAAACTTTAGACGCCCTTAGGGAAGTAACGCTAGGGCTAGATTTAGAAAGTGTAGTTTCTGTAGGTGTGACTAACCAGCGCGAGAGCGTTGTGTTTTTTGATGCTTACACAAAAAAGCCTTTGGCTAATGGCATATCGTGGCAATGCAGGCGTACTAGTGAGATGTGCGATAGGCTTAACGCAGAGGGGCTTGCTAAAACAATCACAAAAAAGACGGGGCTTGTGGTAGACCCATATTTTTCTGCTACAAAAATAAAGTGGACAATAGACAATATGCCAAACGTAAAGGCTGCTAAAGAGCAAGGCAGGCTACGGGTTGGCACGGTGGATACGTGGCTTATATATTGCCTTACGGGCGGTAAAGTTTTTGTAACAGACTATTCTAACGCGTCTAGAACAATGCTTCTTAATATTAAAACACTAGAGTGGGACGCAGAACTTTTAGAGATTTTTGATGTAGACAAAAATATGTTGCCAACACTTGTGTCTAGCAATAGTTTTGTTGGCACAACGACAGACCTAGGCTTTCCGCTTAAGATTGCGGGTATACTTGGCGACCAGCAAGCGTCGCTGTTTGGACACGCTTGTTTTAGAGCGGGGCAAGCAAAGTCTACTTACGGGACGGGCTGTTTTATACTGCTGAACACGGAAGACAAAATTGTTTACTCTAAGACAAGAATGCTAACTACTATTGCGTATGTTTTGGGTGGCAAGCCGACTTATGCGCTTGAGGGGGCTGTGTTTAACGCGACCAGCATATTTGACTGGCTAAGTAGTGTGGGTATACTATCAAAAGCCGAGGATATAGACAAGCACGCCTCGCAAGTAGAAAACAGCGGTGGGGTGGTTTTTGTTCCGTCGTTTACGGGTATGGGCGCGCCGTATTGGCTAGGGCAGGCTAAGGCTGAGATTGTGGGCATATCTAGAAACACAACGCGCTTTCATATAACGCACGCGGCAGTTGAGAGCATAGCCTTTTCTGTTAAAGAGATTATAATGTGTATGGAACGCGATACAAAGCAAAACATTGTGCAACTTAAAATAGATGGTGGCGGTTCTAACTCTGTGGTGCTTTCTAGGGCGCAAGCAGATATTCTAAATTGCCCTGTGCTTGTGTCTAAAGAAGCAGACACAACGGCTTTGGGGGCGGTATATATTTCGGGGCTATCAAGCGGGGTTTTTAAAAGCCTAAGCGATATAGAAAACCTAACAAAATACAAAGCCACATACGTAATGCGAAAAGATAAAATAGAAAGCGCCAAAAAAAGTTTCGAACACTACAAAAATATGGTTGCAAAAACCCTAAAGAAATATTAGTTGAGCAAGTGGTTGTTTCCAAAATGGAAATAACCACTTTGGCAAACTTAAAGCAACTGTTTCCATTTTGGAAATATTTCAAATAGAAAGAAAATTAAGGAGATTAAATTATGCAAAATGAGAAGTTAAATGGTTATAATGGTTATGAGATTAACTTAAAAAAGTTTGTGCCTTTAGAGATTAAGGCATCTGTGATTTTGGTACACGGAATGTCAGAGCATTCTGGTAGGTATACAGACTTTTGCGAGTTTTTAAAAAGCAATGGTTATTTGGTTGTTGCATTCGATTTACGAAATCACGGCACGGCTAGCCCACTAGAAAAGATAGGGTTTTGCGAAGGGCAAAACTACTTAGATAATCTAGAGGATATCTACTTAATAAGCGAACATTTAAAAGAGACATACCAAAAGCCAGTTCATATTTTTGCGCATTCTTACGGCAGTTTTATTACGCAACACCTTATTCAAAAATACCCGCTTGCCGCTTGTCGCGTTGTGATGTCTGGCTCTGCCCACATAAAAAAAGATGCTAAGGCGGGCAAGCGAGCAGTATCTTTTTGCTGTGCTTTTAAAGATAAAGAAGCGCCGGCAAAACTGCTACACAATATGTCTTTTAAAAGATATAACAAAAAGTATGTGCAAAAAAATAAGGACGCACTTGCTACCGCTTGGCTAACGGAGGACGAAGCGGTTCAACTTGCATATTATAAAGACCCACTTTGCACGCAAACACCTTTTAGGTACGGCTTTTACAAGTCGTTTTTTACGGGCGTGCTTAAGGCGTACAAAAAAGAAAATTTAGCAAAGATAGATAAAAACATAAAAATACTGTTGCTCTCGGGTGACGACGATGCGGTTGCCGGCAAAAACGCAAAACTGCTAAAGCGCTTGTATAATCAGTATAAAAAACTAGGGCTTGATGTAACACTAAAACTATTTAAAGGTGGCAGACACGAACTTTTAAACTCTAAATTTAAAGAGCAAGCAAAGAGCGAAGTGCTAGAGTTTTTCTCATACTAATTTGTTTTAAGATTGTCACATCTTTCGTCATCTTTTTGGTGTAAAGGTTGCCTTCTTCGGCTTGTTAGCGTACATCCAGTACGCCTTAAGCCTCATCAGTCAACTTTACCCTCAAAAATCTATCCGAAATCTGTGGACAACTTAAAAGCAAATTAGTATGTCGTGATAATAAAAACAAAATATTAAAAAAATTAAAAAACTTTTAACTTTCAAACACTTTACTTTTTTGTTTAAATGTGATATAATATACTATGATTACAATTGATAGGAGATTTTATTTTGAGCAACACTTACAAAGCAAAAGATTTAGAAGTTTTAGAGGGCTTAGAGGCTGTTAGAAAGCGCCCCGGTATGTACATTGGTACAACAAGCGTAAAAGGCTTACACCACATATTATGGGAGATTATAGACAACGCAATAGACGAAGCAGCAAACGGACACGCATCAGACATTGTTGTTACGCTTTATAAAGATGGCTCGGCTTCGTGCTATGACAACGGCAGGGGCATACCAGTAGATAAGCACCCAAAACTTGGCAAGTCGGGCGTAGAGGTTGTTTTTACGCACTTACACGCGGGCGGCAAATTTAATAACGACAACTACGCATTCTCGGGCGGGCTTCACGGGGTTGGCGCGGCTGTTACAAACGCACTATCTAAATGGCTTTTAGTAGAAGTTTACAAAGGCGGCAAGACATACAAAATGGAATTTGAAAGCCGTGAAGAGCGTGGCAAATGGAAGTCGGGCGTTCCGCTTTATCCGCTTAAGCAAGAGGGCAAAACAGACAAGCAAGGCACGTACGTAAAATTTATGCCAGACATAAGCGTTTTCGACACAATAGTTTTTAACGCAGAAACAATAAAAAAGCGCTTGAAAGAACTTGCCTTTTTAAACAGAGGGCTACGCATAACACTAACCGACCTGCGCGACGAAAACGAAGAGACCCAAACAAAAGTATACCATTTTGAAGGTGGCATAATAGATTATGTTACATACTTAAACGAAACAAAGGCAACGCTTTACAACCCGCCGGTATATTTTGAAGGGCAAAAAGATGATATAATTGTTCAACTCTCTTTCCAGCATAACGATAGTTATACAGATACGATTTGCTCTTTCGTAAACAATATACCCACATCGGAAGGTGGTATGCACGAGACGGGGCTTAAAGCCAGTTTAACAAAAGTTTTAAACGACTACGCAAGAAAAGCAGGCTTTTTGAAAGACAAAGACCAATCACTTTTAGGGGAAGACTTCCGCGAGGGCTTTACTTGCGTACTAACCCTTAAAATGAAAAACGTACAGTTCGAGGGGCAGACTAAAACAAAACTCGGAAACTCCGAAGCGCGCCTTGCAGTAGAATATGTTGTGCATTCTAACCTTATAAAATTTATAGACAACGATGAGAACAAGCCAATTCTAGCAGCCATTATGAAAAAAGCAATCTCTTCTGCTAAAGCACGCGAAGCGGCAAGAAAAGCAAAAGAAATTGCACGCAAAAAGTCTAGTCTAGAAAACGCAAATTTGGTTGGCAAACTAGCAAGTTGCACTTCTAAAAAAGCAGAACTTAACGAAATTTTTATAGTAGAGGGCGATAGCGCGGGCGGAACGGCAAAGCAAGCACGAGACAGGGTTCACCAAGCAATACTGCCACTTAGGGGTAAGCCACTTAACGCCGAGAAAAAGAGGCTAGAGCAAGTTTTAAATAACGAAGAAATCAGAGTAATAATATCAGCCCTAGGCGTAGGCATAGGCGAAGACTTTAACCTAGATGGCTTAAAATATCATAAAGTTATAATACTAGCAGAT
>WQRI01000068.1 GCA_009786825.1 Bacillota bacterium | reverse complement strand
TTAGCGTAATGCAAGACTCGCCACCACCGAGCGTATCGGGCGTAGGGGCGATAGGTAGAACGGCTAGCGAACTTGTAATTCCGCTTCCGGCGACCACTCAAACTTTGTATGTTCACACAAGCGTTTTGGGCGCACACGGTGGTCAGAACACAGGTATAGTATGGGAGACATCTGATGCGGCACGCGCAACAGTTACGGAAGTTAGTTTTGTTGGCGGGGTATCTACGGCGCGCGTAACGGCCGTTAGTGGAAGCGCAGCGGGCTTGGCTGTAACAATAACAGCGCGCTCTGTGCTTAACAATGCTTTTCATAATTCTACAAACATAACAATATTCCAAGCGGGCTTAGCGGGCATAAACGTAAGTTTGGTGGGCGGCGCGACTGCTGGAAGTTTAACAATTCCGTATGCGGTTGCAGATATAAACGCAAGACCAACCCTTACGCTTATTGCGACTTTCGACTTGTCTGCGGCGGCTCACTCGGCTTCTATCTCACGCGATGTGACGTGGGTTGCTACGCCATCTAACCTTGTGCAGATAGATGCACAAAGCACGCCGGGCGCAGCAGACCGCCGTGCAACAATCCGACCGCTTGCGGCTGGTGTGGTAACAATCACGGCTGTAGGCGCGCATTGCGGGACAATCTCGGCAGTATTCACGATGGAAGTTGTGCAGGCGCAACCAACATCAATCAGAATATTAGGACCGGGGGAAAGAGAATTTTATTACGAGACTACTATAGTGTTGCCGCGCCCAGACCACTTGCTGTTGCCGTTCATTCAACTAGCAGCAAACTCTGCAACGGGCGCTAGGGCGGTTGTATGGTCTACGAATTGTGGTGGAGCAGTTCTAGAGCGTTTGGCATCTAGCGAGCAGGTAGCAGAAGTTATTGCAAGCTTTAGGGGTATCGGCGCGGGTGTTGCGCTTGTAACGGCATATCACCCAGCATCTGGTCACAGCGCTACGTTCAGCATAATTGTAAACAAGGCAGATATTTTGGGTGTTGAGTTAAGCGCGCCAAATAACGCGACTTCGGCTTCGCTTTTCGTACCAATAGTAAGTGTGGGTAGCGGCGAGTATGGCTTGCCGGCGCTTTATAGCAGAGAATATATTGTGTTGTCTGCAAATGTTATGGTGCAGTTTGGGGCGACATCTGGCGTAGAATGGAGTATAGACAACCCGTACGCAGCACGAATAGTAGGTAGCAGATTTGGCACAAGTGTAACAATTATGGCTGTTAACGGAAGCGTTGGTGGCGAGGCAGTTAGGGTAACAGTACGGGCTACAAACCCTAGCGCAAACGGCGCATTTAAAGAGGCTACGTTTGATATTGTGGTTATACAAGCGGCGGTTGCTAACATAAGCATAGGCGGGGCGACAACATCTATGGTTATACCATACAACGCGACAGCTCAGCACGCTATGCCGTACATAATGCTTAGTGCGGGTATAGACACGCACCATATGGCGCCACGCACACTAAGTTTTGCTTCTAGTTGTGGTGGTAGTGTTATCAGCATAGATACGCGCGAGACAACATTCACAAGCGTAATAGAAGTTAGTGTTTGGGCTGTAGCGGCGGGGACGTCTACTGTTACTGTGCGCTCACTTGCGGATGCGAGCCAGTATGCAACAATTATTATTAGTGTTAGCAAGCAAGGTGTTAGTAGTGTTAGTATAGCGCCGCCGCCGGCTAGCAGTATGGTTATAGTTTATCCAACGCCGGAGGCGGGCAGAAGAGGCAGCATTCAGTTGAGTGCGGAAGTGGTTACTAGTTATGGCGCGCCAGAGGCTGTAGTGTGGACAAGTTCTGATAGCACGATTGCTAGCGTAGATGCAAACGGGCTTGTAAGGGCTGTTAGAGGCAGTTTAGAAGGGCTTAGCGTGACAATTACGGCGGCTTCTGCGATAGATGGCGGGCTGTTTGATAGCGTGACACTTACCATTTATCAAGCGGGCGAGACATATCTAAGCATAGTAGGACCAAACGCAAACTCGGCTCAGTACGTGATGTTTATTCCGTGGGGCGATGTGGCGGACGCTGTTCAGTTGGGCTTTGCGCTATGTACGATTTTGGGCGGAAGTTTGGACGCGGTACTTTCGTGGCAGTCTAGCAGAGAAGATGTTGCAAGTGTTAGTGAGAGCGGGTTAGTTATGGCGCACTCGGCTGGTCAAGCAACAATCAGGTTAGTGTCTGATAGCGGCTCTAGCGCGGTGTTCACCATTGTTGTTGTAGAGATGTCAGAGCCACCGACCATTCACTATATCTATATTACAGATGCAGATGGCAACAAGGGGGCAGCAGAGTTAGAGCTTCCGTACGTGCTTCCAAGCCTAAACTTAATGCCAACAATATTGCTTAGCGCAAATGTTGGGGCATCTAACACGGCAATTGAAGGCGGGCTAACGGGCGTTATCTGGCACATTTGTCAAAGCAGTTACGCTCTAGCAGAACTTTTGGGCAGTAATGGCTTTGTCAGAATACTATACCACGGCACAATAACAATAATTGCAACCTCAACTCTAAACAATCAAATCTACGGCACTTTCACCTTTACAGTAACAAGAGCCGCACCACCGCAAGATAACAACGGCGATAACGGTAACGGCGGTAATGGTGGTGACAAGCCGAATGAGAATAAATTGCCGGAAGGTTACGTGCGTTTGATTTTGGTGTGCGAAAACTATTTTGGTCAGGCACGTATGGAGCATATCGATATGACCCTAGAGCAAGCGCTAGAGTTTGTGCTACCGGTTTTAACGCTTAACATACAAGGCGCAATATTCTTAGGTTGGAGTTTGTCACGCAATGGTGAGATATTACCTAGTGTAATGTTGGTAAGTGTGGCAGGCTACGAAAATGGCGCCGGTTATGTAACGCTTCTTCCAGCGCATATGTTCGACTTAGAGGCGGGCTTAGACACACTACTTCTTTTCGCAGTATGGTACCTACCAGCAGACGACGACTCTAACCTTGGGCGCAACATTTTACTAGGCGCTTACATTATAGTCGGCGTAGGCGCAGCAACAGCAGGCATAGCAGGTTATATAGTACAAAGTAAGATAAAAAGGCGCAGAAAGGGCGAGATGAGCGAATGGGGAATGGACAACTAATATCAATTAAGAATTAAGAATTCAGAATTATGAATTATGAATTATTTCACCCGCTACTGCGGGAAAGATTGATGGAGTACCTATATAACTGTCACCCTGAGCGAAGTGACAGGGTCTAGCGAAGCGAAAACACGGCTACGCCTAGATTCTTCGCTTCGCTCAGAATGACACTTAAAAACTAATTGCGGACTGTTCAAATGCAAAAGCATATAATGCTTGCAACAATTCTGAATTCTGAATTCATAATTTATAATTACCAAAAAGGGTTGCCTTGTGCGACCTTTTTTGCTATAATCTAATAGAGGTTATTTTGGTTTAAGTGTTGAATTTAAGATTTCACCAAAGCCGAGCCTCAAGCGAGGGAACCGTTCGGAACGAACGGCTTTGGTATAATAAAACTGTTATGGGTTCTAAGATTAAGGCGAGTGCTATTTTGCTTTTGAAAATTTTTAGAGAGTTTTCTGATGAGGACAATCTTATTACTATGGCTGAGATAAAAGATAAGTTTAAGCAGCACTATGATATAGAAATTGACAGGCGTACTGTTGTAAACAGTATTGCGCTGTTAGAGAGTTTGGGTTACGAAATATCTGACTACTGCGACAGCAAAAAGGGCTATTACATAATAAGCAGAGATTTCGAGCCTTCAGAAATAAGGCTGCTGATGGACAGCGTTTTTACTAACAAGGCAATATCAAGCACTCACGCGAAAGATTTAATAAACAAGTTGCAAAAATTTGTAAGCGTGCATAAGCGCAAAAATTATAAAAGCCTGACGCTTTGCACGACAGACAATAAAAGTTATTTGAAGCAAACCTTTTTTAACATAGACATTTTAGACGAAGCAATTGCTTTAGGCAAGCAAGTAGAGTTTGTGTATATGCAGTTTGATTTGGATAAGAAGTTGGTTGCGAAGGGCGATGTGCGCGTGGTATCGCCGCTTGCGATTGCTGTTTATGAGAGCAACTATTACTTGATTGCGGATACAGAGGGTGGTATGCGCCACTTCCACATATTTAAGATAAGAGAGGTTAAGGTAAGGGATAGTAGCGTAAAGGATATCAGCACAAAAGATAGTAACGCAAAAGATATCAGCGCAAAAGAGATTGGCGCTTCTAAAAAAGTAGCAAAGCAAAACAAAACCCAGCAGCCCCAACTTAATTTTAATTTGCAAGAGTATGTTTCGCAAGCGGTTTTTATGTATGGGGGAGCGGTAGAAAAAATTGTTTTAAAGTGCAACAACAAAATACTAGACTATGTTATAAGCAAGTTTGGAAGCAGCGCACAGATAACTAAGTTTGACGATAGTAGTTTTTTGCTGAAAATAGAAGCGGCGCCGCGTGGTGTTTTGATTTGGGCGCTTAAGATGTTAGACACAGTAGAAGTGCTAGAGCCACTAACTTTGCGCAACGAAATAATTAACATTATTGCCAACAGCCCTTACAATTTGTAAATAATTAACATATGCCTTTGTGTAAGATAGCAAATACTACACAAAGGCTTTTTTATGACCTAGGAAATATCGCTTTTGTGACCCGTGTACAAATGCTTCGTCCAAAAAAGCCGAGCCTCAAGCGAGGGAAGCGGCGGAGCCGTCTTTTTTACATAAAGCCAGCATAAACAAAGCAATACCCTAAGCACCAAAGCCACAAAAAAAATGCCTGTTGGTAAACCAACAGGCAAAAAAGGGGAAGCAATAAAATTAAATAACATTTGTCAAGTTTCGCATACGTGCTATGCTACTTATATTACTATTATAGCACATTTAAAATGGAAGTCAAGCGTTTGTAAGAAAGTTTTTCAAAAAATGTCAAAAAACTTTACGAAGCAACGCTTGGCACCGAACGCCACAGCCTAATTTTTGTTGTGCAACACAGCATTAGAAACAAAAATATTACTGTTGTTTGCCGCGCACACTTCGCCTGTATTGGTGTATCCCATTTTAATCCAAAAATCAAAATTTGAATCAGCTGTTAAATATATACCAGGAACCAATAAATTTCTCAGTTCAGTTTCAGCGTGATTAATAAGTTTGGTGGCATAACCTTTTTTTCTGAAATTTAAATCAATAAAGACTTCTCTTATACAGCCCCAAGTTTCTTTAAAATTCCAGTCACTTTTAGGCGAATCAATTTGATAGTTTATAAATCCTATTACAATGCCATCCAATATTAATAGGTCAACAAATTGTATCTTCTCTAATACTTGCTTTTCGATATGCTCGCATATATTTTGAAACTGCTCATCTGTAAGATTGATATTAAAATCGTGAGTAAAATACTGCGTAAACATTTTTTTAAAAATACTATAGTCACAAACTGAATATTTGCGAATTTGAATTAAGTTCTGCATTGTTTCTCTCCTGAAAAAAAATTGAATCGTTTTAATTATTTTTCTTCTTAAACTCTAGAGACACTTTACAAAAAAAGTGCTCTCAAAACTGAAAGCACTTAAAAACCAACTCAATACAAAATATTAAATGTTTATAAAACAAAATTTTGCAGATGAGCAATTGTGCTTAACAACTTTGGAAAAAATTTTAATTGTCATAAACTACTCACCTCCTTTTGATTTTAAATTGCAAAGCTGATATGCTTATAAATTTAAGCAACCATTTTTGATTGCTATTGTCAGGCGGAATTAGACTATATCAGAACCGCCTTGCAAATTTTGCAATATAAAAAAGTAAATCTTTTGTTTTTTCTTAAGGTTTCCTTAAGAAAAAACATAGCACAGAAGTCGGCACAAAATTTGCAAAGCAAATTTTCGTTTGGTGCCGGGGCGTCAGCCCTTGGCAGGGGATGAGGGAATCGAACCCCCGACAGCGGTTTTGGAGACCGCTGTTATACCACTTAACTAATCCCCCGTGTAAGAATGGAAGTGCATTTTGCTAGATAGTGTGTTTTGTTGTTAAATTTGTAAAGATTGTAAAGGTGTGTCTAGCGCAAAGCCGATTGGTGTCTTAAGTTTAGCGTTGTGCGTTTTAAGTTTAGCAAATTCTACCCTAATAAGTATATACTATTAAATGTAAAATGTCAAACATTTTTAAATATAAATGTTGGAATGTTCATATAATATTTGTATGAGTGTTAAAGAATATGGCTTAGATAATACTACAGATTTAATAGATTTAGCCGAGAATGACAGCAAAAATAGTGAGAGCATACGTGAGTATACCAGCGAAAAAAAAGTTAAGCGACTTTTTTCTTTTGTGCCTTTTTCTATGTTGCTTTTAACTTTTGTTATTTTTGGTTTGCTGTTAAATAGTTTTTTGGGCGCGCGCTTGTACATCGCTGTTATTAGTATTACGCTTTTGTTTGTATCTTACGCAGCAGTAGTGGCGCTTTATGTGTTTGATAAAAAGCCGCTTTACCGCGCGGGAATAAGTTTGTTTGGGCTGTTGTTTACAATTGCTATCATACACAAAATTTTGCACGCGATTGGCATACTAGAAAAATTTACAAGCATCTACACCCTTAAAGAGTATATAAACAGTTTAGGCACGGCAGGACAAGTTATATTTGTCTCGCTACAGTTTTTGCAGGTTGTTATTTTGCCCGTGCCGTCTTTTATAACCACTATGGCGGGGGCAGCGCTGTTTGGCACGCTTAGAGGCTTTTTTCTGAGTTTTATAGGCATAATGATTGGCAGCATTTTTGCCTTTTCTATAGGTAAGATTTTTGGGGCGCGCCTTGTGGGCTGGATAATAGGGGAAGAGGCGCTAGAAAAATATAGAGAGAAAATGGAAGGGCGCGACAAAGTAATACTAAGCGCGATGTTTTTGCTGCCAGTTTTTCCGGACGATATGTTGTGTATGATAGCGGGGCTTTCAAGTTTTAACTATCGCCAGTTTATAATAATGTTAATTTTAACAAGACCGCTAGGCATATTAATGACTGTTTTTGTAGGCAACAGTCTAATAAGTATACCCTTTGCCGGACCATTCCTACTTATTTGGCTAGCAATGCTAACGGCACTTGTTACAGCATTTATACTGTTGTGGAAATACAACAACCAAATAATAAACTTTATAGCAAACATAGCGGACAGGTTTAAAAGAAGCAACAACTCTAAAGTAAGCGATGAAGCAACAAGTAACAAGTAACAAGTGGTCAAGTAACAAGTGGTCAAGTAACAAGTGGTCAAGTAACAAGTGGTCAAGTAACAAGTGGTCAAGTAACAAGTGGTCAAGTAACAAGTAGCAAGTAACAAGTAACAAGTAACAAGTAACAAGTAACAAGTAGTAAATTGTTACAAATGCTTGCATTTTGTAACACAATATGATACAATGACAAAGGATAACTATTGGGGGTGAGATATGATTAAAATCCAATCTGCAGAGCAACTAGAGGCTTTAAGAAAAATTATAGAAGACGCTGAAGAGAGTAGGGCAGAAGCCGATAGAGACGGGTGGCTTACAATTGATGAACTAGGGGATATGTTAGAGATTAAAATTAGCGAAAAATATAGGGCTGTAAAAGCATAAAATAGATAAATGTGCGACTAAAGTGTAAAAATTTTGGTCGCACTTTTTTTGTTTAGTTTGGGTCAGTTAACACGTCCCCCTGACAGCGCTCAGGGTATAAAATTTCTTGCTAAATGCCTCCGCAGTTTTCGTTAGTTTTTAAGTTTACACTTGCGGGCGTAGTCACAATGCCGAAATTTTATACACTTCGCGCGCGTCTCACCACAACTTAGAACTTTAATAGTGAATTGGCTATATAAAATTCAATTTAGGCTCGCTCAAATCGGGCGACTTTTTTTATGTTACGCTATTCAAAATTTGGGTCAGTTAACACGTCCCCGTGACCCAAAAAGGCTTTTCTAAAATGGGAAGTCTTTTTCAATTTTAACAAGATATTTTGTGTTTAATTTTACCTACAAAAGTTTGTTGTTAATATTTGTTAAAAGTTTGTTCATATGCTTGACTTTTTTTTTTTTTTGATAAAATAT
>WQRI01000067.1 GCA_009786825.1 Bacillota bacterium | reverse complement strand
TAGTCTTGCAAAACCCGCGTGCCGTCTCGCATAATAAATGTTTTAGAAGTCGCCGTGCGCGCACTAACATCTTCGCCTATAATCTCACTATTATCAAAAACCGAAGCCTCACTTCCCACTTCAAACCAATGCTCGCGTCTCTCAAACTCAAAGCCCCCAAACTCAATTTGCCCAGCATACGCAAGCAAATTCTTAGGCACAACCATAACCCCAAACACAAACAATAACATCACCGCCGTCGTAAGTATCCACTTGCGATAAAACACAGTCTTGCATATGCTAACAATATTTGAAAATAACTTAGGCATAAAAGTTTACTCCTTTAAAATTATCATTTTTAAAACTCTATTCTTTGTAGGCTGTTTTTGTGAGATGCGAATAGAATGTAGGTTGCTACGAATAGAAAGGTTATGGCTAGGGCGAATAGGTATAGCCACATTGCTAGGGTGGATAAAGCAAAGTAAAGTATTGCCGCTGGCACTATGGCTATTATTGTAAACGCGCCGGCAATCAACATACTCCACAGCGTTGAGGGGTTGTTTTTAAGCCCTTCGTATAACGAATTCCAGTTAAGCCGCGGATAGCGCAAATCTAGCGCTATAGATATTGCACTAAGCCCCGTGTTGTATAGCAGAAAAAACGCAAGCGCAAATACCGCCCCATACCACGGGATAAACCCAACAACCACAGCAGTAATACACCCAAACACAAAGCCAAAACTCGAGAATATTGCCGCGTACACAAGCCTAGTTTTTATTATAAGCGAAAACGGCACAGGCACAAGGCAGTTTAGATAAAACTGCTTGCCGTCCTTTGTGAATGTTGCGCTAGCTACATAATTCGCGCCCGATACAAAAAGCACCATAGCCAAAAAGGCAAACATTCCCCCACTTCCCGTATTGTCGAAAGTTGGCATAAAGGTTATTAAAACAATAAGCGCGGGCATCACCAAAATTCCGTAAAAGCAATAAAAGGCAAAAATCGGTTGGCGAAACATATCTCTAATCTCTTTTACAAACAGCGCTTTGAAGTGGCTAGATTGCTTGTACTTTAACGCTCGCCCCCCACTATCTTTTTTGTCGCTCTCTAAACTGCCCCTTATAATACTTTTATAGCCCAAAAACCCAACCGTATATAACAACACGAAAAGCGCCACAACAATTGCCAGCACAAGCGTTATGTTTAAAAATAGTGTGCCCCTGTCCATCAGCCCATTTGAAAAAAGTGTTGTGAAAGGAAGCACGCGCTCGAACTGCTCTATAAGCGGCATAATGCTGTCCATCAAGTTTATGTTTGGCGCATAGCCATTCTCTTCACCGCCTAAGCCCAAATCGAAAACGCCACCCCCACCCCATATTATTACAAAAAACGCAATATACGCCGCAATGCCCCCAATTGTTAGTAACAGCACGCTTACAAGCGCCAGCACATTTTTGCCCTTTATATAGTTAATTAAAAACCTTAGCGGAAGCGATATTATAGCCGCAATAGCAAGCGGAAAAAATATTGCAAAAACCAAGATTAACGGAATAAGCGCGTAATATAATGCGCTTGCCCCAAGCCCAACGCCGTACGCCATTAGAATAGGTGTAAGCCCCAACACCGCAAGCGAAAAAATCAAAGTTATTATAGCAAACAATCTGCATAAAAAAATTGCGGTCGTGCTTAGTGGAAGCGACAAAACAAATTGCGTATCATTGCCCGCATAAAGCCTAGATATCATAAAGCCTACAGAGTAAACCAATATGGCTATCATAGCAAAACTTATTATGGGGGACAAAAACCTATAGCCTACTTCCTCGTAATAGCCCTCTGCCCTTATCACAAGCCCAACGCCAAAAACGCTAAACGAAAAAAACCCAACTAATATAAGCGCCGTAATTGGTAAAACAATCCAAAGCAAAATACTCTGCGTGTTAGACCTATCTATTTTAAATAACAGCCTTAACTGTAATTTGTAAAATGTCC
This sequence comes from Bacillota bacterium, assembly GCA_009786825.1. Taxonomy (GTDB): domain Bacteria; phylum Bacillota; class Clostridia; order Christensenellales; family WQRI01; genus WQRI01. Next base: position 6,329 of record WQRI01000067.1, on the reverse strand, counting down.
AAAAATTTTTCATTTTTTTTCGAATACGTAAACGAATGCTTTACGTATTTATTAAACTATGCTCCGCTTCGGCAATTTTTGCAGTCCGCTAGGACGCAGCCTTCATCGGCGAAGCATATAAAATTTTCGGCATTGTGGGTACACTAGCATCTCTTATTGTAAATGCTACCTGAAAATTGTGGACACACTTAGCAAGAAAATTTTATACGCTGAGACTGGTTACGCTTGGTAATACCCACCCTCTTCATACGTTTTGTCTACTAATTTCAAAAAGATTTGCTCTAGGTTTGCGTCTTGCCCTAACTTACTTTTTATATTCTCTAGCCTATCGTAAACAATTAAATGCCCATTATCTATAATGGCAATACTATCGCAAAGTTGCTCTACAACTGCCAAAACGTGCGAACTAAAAAACACAGTATTACCCGCCTCGGCGTGTTCTTTCATATATTGCTTAAGCCGATAACTGCTTTGCGGGTCTAAGCCCGTAAGTGGCTCGTCCAACACCCAAAGTTTAGGGTTATGCAAAAGTGAACCCATAACACAAATTTTTTGGCGCATTCCGTGCGAATAACTTTTTATGTTAGACGCCAACTTGTCCATCATAGAAAATTTGTGCGCAAAAAATTCTATGCGTTGCCGCCTTAAATCTCTCGGCACATTATACATATCTGCCATAAAATTTAAATACTCTATGCCAGTTAGTTTTTCGTACACAAAATGATTATCCGGCACATAGCCAAGGCTTGTCTTAGCCTGAAGCGACTGCGTTTGAATATCATACCCATTAATATTTATCCGACCTATAGAAAAAGGAAGTATGCCCGTCAAACACTTAAGCGTAGTAGACTTCCCCGCCCCGTTAGAGCCTAAAAAACCCACAACCTCGCCCGGTCTTAACTCTAACGACAAGTTAGATACCGCATACACATTGCTTTTTGCATAAGCCTTAGATAAATTTTTAATAGATAACATAGCCAACCCGAGTTTAACAATTTGCTTAAACCTTACTTAAACTGCCCGAACACTACTTAAACTCTTATCGTTGCTTTGAATAATAGCAACTTCTTAATAATCATAACAAATTTTTTTGCATAAAGCAAGTGTTTGTGCAAAAATAAATCTCAAGTGTGCGCAAAAACACATATGCCTTATACAACAATAAGTTCAATTTGTTTGGGCAAATTACTATCCAGCACAAAACTATTCATTCCAGTAAGCGTCATACCACCCACCCGAGCCGCCGCAACAGTATTAAAAAACTTTTTATAACCATCTACTGCCCCACTTGCTACACTACTAGGCTTAGCGCTTCCGTTTTGACTAAATACAAACGTTGTGTGGCTTTTATTAGAATTAATTCTGACCTTAGTGCCTTCAAACTCTTTAATAAAATTTGGCTTAAAAATGCAAACATTGCCCTTAATCTGCAAGCCCAGCGCAAAATACAAAATAAAATAGTAAGCGTCCAAAGCCTCGTACGAAAAACCTACTAAATTTTCTAAAATATCCACAGCCCTCTTTAAATAACTCTCGCTAAACATCTCACGCTCGCTTAAAATAATTTGCTCGTACTTCTTTAGCAAGTTATTAAAATCTAACAACTTCGCGTACCCGCTTACAATATAATAAAACAAAAATCTACACCGCTTTTTAAAATCGCTATCTTTTATAATACAATCTATTGCAAGCGCAACCTTAATTTTTTGGCTATAAGTCCAAGCAAAATTACTGCCCCCAGCCCTTAAATACAAAACCGCAAGCAAATCTACTTCGCTTAAACTCTCTTTATCTAATATGCTTTTCTCACTAACGCCAAAATGCTCACAAGCCAAAACTTCGTTAGTCTTAAAAAACACTTTTGCCGAGCCAAACCCACTAGCCACCAAACCAGCCATAACATCTCTTACCCCCGCATTTAACCGCTTGTTTTTACTAACCACCCCTATAATTAAGTCACTCGGCTTGTATAACAAACTGTCGCACACCCGCCCATTGCTAACACTAATATCTAGTTGCGACGCCCCCCTACTAACAACCACCAACCTATTTTTGTCTACCACAACCCGCGCAATAGCGCCACTTATACTAACAAAATGCCTACCGCAAAAACTCTCTAACTCTACTACACGCTTACTAACTTCGCGTAAAATAAACTTTCTGTGCACAAAAAATTTAAAATCCCGCTTACTACCTTTTGTTGTTAAACTAAGCAAGCCACCCCTAACCCGAGCCGACACCCGACAATCCGCCAAACTTATAATCTTACTATAGCCAAAGTCACTCACACAAAGCGCACCCGCACTAAAAACACCGCCCGCATTAGCCACTAAACATAACTTTCTTAACGTTTGCAAATAACTATCCCCACCACTTAAACTATCCGAGCAAACAACATTTACCCCATTAAGCACAAACTTAAAATTATCCAGCAAAAAACTAACCGCCTCGTATTTCTCATCATTATCTACCAAAATTACATCTCTTTTAGCGCCCACCGCTTTTACCTTGTCTACAAATATACGCCCCCTATTTGCAACAGCATTCAAAACCTTATAAAGCATATCCCTATAAAGCATATCATCTTGCACAAATCTTTTTACCACTTCCACCTTACTTACATCTACCACCCCAACATCAAACTCTAACTCTTTGCGCGCAAAAGGCATTAAACTAAATGTCTCACTTACGCTAAAATTGTTTAATCTGCTTACTACACTAAAACTATACCGCTTCTCACTTAAACTACCATTGTCTGCCACACACACCAAAACCAACCGCTCGCCCACTTGCTTATAGCCAACACTAATCTCACCCCCACCATTATTCACAACCCCAACAACGCTATCACTAACACCACTCTCACCAAACAAAAAATTATTCTCACCACAAACAAAAAACACACCCCCACAAGAAAGCGCAAACAAAAACTGCTTACTACTTGTATCCAATTTACCCATAAATAAATTATAGGCTTTTTTCACATAGTTAAAACAAAAAAATTAGCACGGAATTTCCGTACTAATTTTTTTACTCGCTTCGCTAGACCCTTCACTTCGTTCAGGGTGACATTGCATTAATTGTATTTTCCCCGCGCCAGCGGGTGTAGCATTTGTAATTTGTACATTGTAATTTGTAATTTCTTCACCGCGCTAGCGGGTGTAACCATTCTGAATTAGTGTCATCTCACGAGCGAAGCGAAGAATCTAGGCGAAGCCGCATTTTCGCTTCGCTAGACCCTTCACTTCGTTCAGGGTGACAGGTTGAACTTCCCGCGCTAGCGGGTGTAGCATTTGTAATTTGTACATTGTAATTTGTAATTTCTTCACCGCGCTAGCGGGTGTAGCAATTCTGAATTCATAATTCATAATTCATAATTCAGTTTAGTCCATTCCCCACTCGCTTACATCGCCGTCCCTACGCTTCCTTAACCTGCTCTGCGCAATATACCCCGCCGTACCAGCAGCGCCAACGCCCGCAACACCAAGCGTACCAATTATAATGTTACGCGCAAGGTTGCTTCCGCCACTCTCAGATGGCACGTAAGGTATATACCAAACCGCAAACAACAAAATCGTATCCGCCCCATTAAACAACTCGGCAGGTATAAGTATTTGGTAACGCACACCGCCACTCTCACTGTCATAGTCCTCTTCACTACCACCAACAGCAACAACCGGCAACAACGCACCACCACGCGACAAACTCCAGCCCAAAAACTCTGCGCCCACAACCCCAATTGTAAGCATAGGCAAAGCAAACTCTAAAGCCTCGGCAATAGCCATATCTCTATGCGACATTCTAGCCGACCCAAAATAATGCTCGCACACCAATATCAGCCTTACATACCCGTCCTGAACCTGCGGCAAATCTAAAATCTCATCTTGTATGCTACAACTTGCCGTGCCACGCGTAACAAAAATCGTAAACTCTGCATACACGCTAGCGTCCAAAGTAGACACAACCCTTACAACCGCGCGCCCAACACCAAATGGTCTTACGTGCATCAAGCCCGAGGCGTCCGTAACAAACTCATACCCATACTCATACTCGCCGCCGATATCAAAGTCACTATCAAATCCATCAAACCTAATCACACTCGTGTCACTTATAGTCCACACAAACTGCGTGCTAACTGCGCCCCTATAACTAACCGCAAGGCTCAACTCTAACATCTGCCTAAGCGCAAATTCCGGAAGCGCATAAACACCATTACTATACACCAGCGGTATAAGCATAGCAGTCTCACCCCTAACAACACCATCACCAAAAATCTCTACACTATAAAGCGCCGCCACATCAACCGCTATAGTAAACTGCGCGTAAAAAGTCGTCTGTGGGTGCGTAGCCGTTATAACCGCAACACCCGCGCCAATGCCCCTAACTAACACCAAGTTACCAACAGTAGCCCCTAAAAACTCTACAACGCCCCCGCCACAACTGCTAGTCCAAACCAAACTATTAGCCGCCGCAAAAGAGCCACCAACACTCGCCCCCAACTGAGCAGTCGGCAACTGAAGCGCGTCCGGTCTTGGCAAACTTATAGACATCTGGTAAACACTCTCATTCGCAACCGGTCCTACAATCCTAACACTTGTTGGTCCTGCCTGTACAATCTCTATCACAAACTGGTTAGAAACGCTTCCACAATACACACCCCTAGCCGTAATCGTAACAAGCCCCACACCAAGTGGACGCACCGTAACAATGCTGTCCAGTCCCATAGCGCCCGCTTGCGTACGCGCATTATCAAACATCACCGCACCAGCCACACTCGCATACCACCTAACAGCCTGCGATACAGACGCGTGAGAAACCGCAACAACAGCCCTTAAGTCTATCGCTTGTCGCTCATACACACTAGATGCCCCATACGGCAAAAACAAACTCGCATATCCAGCGCCACCAAGCGCCACGCTAACTTCTATGCCCTTAACCGCCGCCTGCATAACAACAATGCTTCTGCTTGCAGACACATCTTGCGATATCAAAGATGTAGCCGTAATAGTCACTTCTTGCGCAAAACCAACCTGCCCCCTATCAACTGCCACAACACTAACAACATTCGGGTTAATGTGGTCTACCACAAGCGTCACAAACCCAAGCGGGTAAACTGTCCATAATACAGCACTTCCAGCGCCACCGCCAACACCAGTCGTAGCCGCCGTTAACTGCACTCTAGGCAAGTCTGCCGCCGCAATTGGTCGCTCTACCGGCAATATCAAATTACTAGAACTAGGCACGCTAACCACAACATCACTTACATTCGGCGCAACAGCCCTATCTACAAAAATTCTAAACTCACCAACAGCCCCAGTAGCCCCCGCCGGCGACGCCGTTATTATAAACACACCACCTTGTGCAAGCCCCGTAACGCGCACACCATCTGCCGTTAGGCTAAGGCTTAAAAACGCACTAGGCACACCCAAACTAGCCCCGCAAGAGCTTGTCCAAACAGCAACCTGCGTAGTAATATTATACCCATCTACTACAGCACGCAAGTCTACAAACGGCAAACTAGCCCCTTCTGTATAAGGTATTATAAGCCTGCGCTCGTCCATTTGGTTATCATCACAAAATATAGTTACACTTGTTGCAACAGCCGTGCCGTCTCTCGTAACACTCACATAAAAAGAACTCGGCACATTCGGCGCTACAACACTTGTTGCCGTTATGCGCGTAATACCAGCCCCCACAGCGCTAAGCATACCCGTATACCTATCTATAACCGCAACACCCATATCACTACTATCCCACGTAACACCGCGCTGACCAGCCAACATATTATAACCATAAGCGCTAGCAAAAAACTGCGTAACATTAGCAAGCGAGCCACCACCAAGCAAAGTCGTACCACACGCCGCCAACTCAATTTGCCTAGCCCCAGCATTATCTACAGTAACACCAGCAGCCCACGCATAAGTCGGGTCGTCAAAAATAATCTGAATTACAAACGTACCAACAACATTGTTAGACACAACGCTTCTAGCCGTGATTATAGCAGACCTATCAGCAAGCATACTGTGCGCCCACATATCCTCCGGCCACGCAGCCCTAACATAACCACTAAGTGGGTCTACAGTTGCTATAGTGTGGCGGTTAGAAGACCAAGTAACGCCCAAATTAGAGCCGTAAAAGCCCGCTACATTAGCCACTAACTGCACGCTCGGCATTTGCTCTATACTTGTTGGGCGTGGCCACGAAACCCCCAAAGAAGCCATCGTAGGCGCTCCTGCTGCCGTTGTTATTGTTATGCTACTCACGCGCGCTTCTCTGTTATACACAACCGAATTAGATGCACCAGCCCTAACACCAGCCTGCCCAACAGC
>WQRI01000066.1 GCA_009786825.1 Bacillota bacterium | reverse complement strand
TATGTACAATTGCACCAGTACCCGCTACAATGCCACCGGCAATCGCAATGCCAGCCCCCGGTATAACGCCTAAGCCCGTTGCCGCTATAACTCCGCCCGTTGCAGCAGTCATACCGCCTACAACCATCAAGCCCTGACCAACTGTCATATCCGTACCGCCAACTACATTTTCTAAATTTTCTTTTTCATTTTCTTGCCCATCTGCTGGCAAAACTAAGTTAGATTTCTTTTCCATAGTATTTTCCCCCTTATCTTTAGTGCAAATTTAAACAAAACTTTAATAAATGGTTATTGTTTTTGCACAAATTGTTAAGTTTGTTTATTTATTTGTATATATTTTAACATAAATTTAATAAAAAGGCAAGCGTTTTAACAAACTTTTTTTAATTTTTTTGAAAAAAATAAAACCGTAGTGAAAATTCCCTACGGCTTTAAATGCTAAATGTCGAATGTTAAATGTAAATGCTAAATTTTGAATTGTTAAGAATTATGGCTTCAAAAAAAATCGTGGCTCTGTGTCAGATGTTGGGGTGTGCTGTTGCTTTGATAAAATGTCGAGCGCTTGTACTAAAGCCTTGCCCGCGCTAGCGGTGAAATAATTCTGAATTCTGAATTCAAAATTTGAATTCCTAATTCAAAAACTAGTCTTCTTCTTTTATACCTAAGCCCCTTAGTGCTTTTGCTAGTGCTGTTTCTGGCTCTTGGTCTTTTTTAGATTTGTCTTCCCACGTTGTTGGAAGCGACTTATCTACAACTTCTTCATCTGCTACATTTTCTTTTTTGCGCTGTTGCCTTACTGGCTTTGAAGTTTTTGTTGTTGTTCTGACAATTGGCTTTTTGCGCTGTGGTCTTTGTGCTTGGCTTGAGCCTGTACCGCTTCCAGTTTCTTGCTCACCACCTGCACTACTAGAACCCTCACTAGTTTCTGAAGCGCCACCACTTTCGCTAATCTCACCACTCTCATCTGCTTGCCTAACTCTTTCTGGCTTTGGTAAAAGGTCTTTAATTGAGGCTGAGATTTGCCTTTTGTCTGCTTCTACTGTTAGTATTTTAACATCTACGCTTCTGCCAATAGTTACTGCTTTTGCAATGTCTTCTATAAAGTCGTGCGATATGTGGTTTATTCTAACAAGCGCTTCTATACGTGGCTCTAACGACACAAACACACCAAAAGGCGCTGTACGTAATATTTTTGCCTTGTGCGTACTGCCAATTAGATAGCGCTCGCGAGCCGTCTCCCACGGGTGCTTCTCGTGAAGTTGTCTAAAGCCTAGCGCAACCTTTTTATTTGTTTTGTCTACTTCTAAAATTTTAAAGTCGTACTCTTTGCCAATCTCTAGTAAACTCTCAAACGTCGCCTTTGTGTTAAAACTTAGGTGAGTTCTGTGAAGTAGGGCGTCCATACCGCCGATGTCTACAAACGCGCCGTACTGAGTAAACCTTGCCACCCGACCCTTAACAATATCGCCCGCGACCAACTCGTTAACTCTTTTTTCCGCTGTCTCTGCGCGCTGTTGTTGAACTAGCGCCCACTCTGCTTCGCGCTCGTCACGCTGAGCCTTACGCTCTGCCCTTTCAACCGCTTGTTGCTGGCGCTCTACCGCACGCACAGCCTTGCGCTCTTCCCACTCTGCTTGCTTAATTTCGCGCTCTTTCTCTCTCTCTTCTTGCAATATTATGCGCCTAGATGCCGTTATCTGATTTTTTTCGTAATTAATCTCTGTTGCTACAACATCTAAGTCTTTTTTTAGATATTGCTTTAAGTCTTCTTCTCTGCCTAGTTTAACTTGGCTTGCCGGAATAAATACTGAAAAAGAGCCTAAAGATGCTTCCAAGCCGCCCGCGTTTACACTTGTTATTGTTACGCTGAAAACAGAGCCATCTTTAACAACTGCTAGTAAATCTTCGTCTATTTCTTTTTGCTTTATTGCTTTTGCCGATAATAAAATTTTGCCACTCTCGTCTGGTCTGCCCTCTAAGAAAACAGCCTCAATCTCTTGCCCTACGCTAAAATCTGAAGGCTTGTATAAACCATCTACTAAAACTTCTGAATGTGGTATAAACCCCTCGTGCTTTGCGTTAATGTTTAAAGTAATGCCCTCGTAGTTAAGTTTTTTTATCACTCCCGTGATGCGCTGACCTTTTCTGTAGGCTACAAAATCGAATGAGTCTAATGCCTCTTGCATTGAAATGTTTTCTACCGCTACAGCCTGAGCCGCACTTTTTTTGTTTTTTGTCACTTTTTTCTCCTTGTGTTTAACTGCCCAATTTTAAACAGTTTTTCCTTGTAGATGTTTTAGCACGCTGTCTATCAAACTTTGTGGCGTTGATGCGCTTGCAACCACCCCGATTTTTAGTTTGGCAGAAGTGTTTTTTCGGTTAGTGGTTGAATGCACGCCATTTAAATTTGTGCCATCTAGTTTAAAGTTTTCTAATACATCTGCAAGGTGCTTTGTATTTTCTATTAAATATGTATTTTTGCAATGTGCTTTACAAATCTCGTAAAGTTTAATTGTGTTAGAAGATAATGTGTCTCCTAACACAAAAATAACGTCAGAATTTTTTGAAATTTCTAAAGCCTCGTTTTGCCTTACACTAGTAGTATAACAAATTGTGTTAAAAATTTCAACAGTTTTCGCTACTTTTTTTAAATTTGCAGAAATTTTTTTGAAATCGGCTTTTGAAAAGGTTGTTTGAGAAACCACAAAAATCTGTGCTTCTTGCCCCGTTTTGCGATGTAAGTTGTTTATTTGCTTTTCTATATCCGGCAAATCTGCTAGGGTTGTTGCTACAAAACTTGGGGTTTTTTCTATCTGACCAATTATGCCTATAGTCTCTGGGTGCTGTTTGTCGCCTATTACAATTACAATTTTGTTCGCTTGGGAAGCTGCCCTAACCATCTCGTGTATTTTTTTTACGTAAGGGCAAGTTAGGTCGTAAATTGTAAGCCCGGCTTCTTGCAGTTTTTTTAGTGTGGCGGCGCTCTCTCCGTGGGTTCTGATAAACACATTTTTTATGCCGCTTTCTATTATTTCGTTTGCGCAGTTTATAGTTTTTATGTTTTGTTGGTCAAGCCGTGAAAGCACAAGTTTGTTGTGTATAAGGTTGCCCAAAACCGCCGTTTGATGTATGCCCTGCGCTTTAAGCGTATTTGATATTTCAAAAACTTGCTCTACTGCATTTTTAACACCAGAGCAAAAACCACTCGATTTTGCTAGTTTAACATTTGTATTATTCATCTGCATTAGTCTCGATGTTTTCTGCTTCAATCTCAACAACATCAACATTGGTAACGCTTTCTATATTAGTCGGGGCGCTTTCTACATTAGTCTCAACAACATCTGCATTAGTCGGGGCGCTTTCTGTATAAGGGCTTTCATCTAGCAGTACAACCTTTTTGTATAGCCTTGGGTTTTTGCGCTTTACAAACTCTAAAGACTCTGTACGCAGTTCGTTAAACTTTTCGGTTAGATAAACTGAGGCTAACTCTATAGTCTCTTTATTTACGCGCCTATCGTATAAATGCTCTAGCGAGATTGGCTTGCCCACAAAAAAGCGGTTTCGCCTAAACATTTTAGGCTTTCGTAAAATAAACACCGGGGTCACTAGCGTCTGCGTTTTTAAAGCAAACATAGCAACACCATTTTTAACTTCGCCCATCTCGCTTCCTTCTGCTTTTCTTGTGCCTTCTGGAAATAGCACTAGTCTAAACCCGCGCCTTAAAACCTTAAGCCCCGTTTTAACAGCCTCTATATCTGTGCCTTGTCTGTTAACAGGAAAAGCACCTAGCGTTTTTAAAATGCCTAAGCCCCCTAAAAACCAGCCTTTAAATAATTCTTTTTTTGCTATAAAATATGTTCGCCATAAAAGCCTTGTCCATAGCAAAACTGGGTCTAAGCCCGATGTATGATTTCCAAAAATTATAGATTTTCTGGTTAGAAATCTTTTTCTGTTTACAATACGCGTTGGAAAAAGTAAACGAAATGGTATGTGTACAACAAACCACATTGTATAGCGAAATAGCCATTTTATAAATCTGAACATTTAACTCCTTAATAGTAATTTGTGATTGTCACATCTTTAAAAACAAATTAGTATGAGAACCTAATTAAGAACCCTTTGCTTTAATTTTTACGACGACTTTGGTTGAGTTTCGTCTGCAAACTCTGCATCTGTTTGCTTTGCTTTTTCTAGTATGGTTTCTATGTCTTTAATTTTGTTTGTGTCTGTGGTATCCGAAGTGTCTGTGGTGGCGCTAGCCAAAGCACCCGCTTGCCCTGTCGGCTCTGTAGCATTTTGTTTAACACCCGCTTGCTCACCCGCTTGCTCTTTCTCTAAGTCTTTAAAGGCTACGCTAAGCATAAGTTTTATGCGGTTAAGTTGGTTAACTTCAGACGCGCCCGGGTCGTAGTCTACCGCTACTATATTAGACTGCGGGTATTTTTGCTTGATGGCTTTTAAAGAGCCTTTGCCCGTTACGTGATTTGGCAAGCAAGCAAATGGCTGTGTGCAGACTATGTTGTTTACGCCTAGTTTAATTAAGTCTACCATCTCGGCGGTTAAAAACCAACCCTCGCCCGATATGTTACCGGTAGACACGATTTCTTCGCCTATCTTTGCCATTTTGTAAATGCTTACCGGGTAGCCAAATTTAGTACCCTTTAGTGCCTTAACAACGGGCTTTCTAAGCCGTTCCATATACCATATTAAAAAACTTGCGGTCATCTTTTTGCGGCGGCTTCCGCTTAGCAAATTATATCTGACAATATCTGAATAGAACGTGTATAGAAAGAAATCTATAAAGTCTAGAACCACCGGCTCGCACCCTTCCGCTTCTAGTATGTCTGTTAGATAGTTGTTAGATAGCGGGTGGTACTTTACTAAAATCTCGCCAACAACACCAACGCGTGGCTTTTTTATATCTAACACGGGGATAGTCAAAAAGTCTGCTACTATGCGCTTTGCGTAGTAGCCCACAGCGCGCTTGCTTCTAGCCTTGCCCTTTTCTAAATCTGCCTTTATTAATGCTGTCCATTTTTCGTACATTGCAGTAGTAGTGCCGGGAACTTTTTCGTATGGTCTTGTTTTAAAAACTAGGCGCATAAGTAAGTCGCCATAGATTCCTGACAAAACCATATCACGTAAAATTTTGGTTGTAAGTTTAAAACCGGGGTGAGATTGCGAGCCTGATATAGAAAGTGACAGTATAGGCACGTGTCCTAAGTTTGCTTGCTTAAGCGCTAGTTGAAGTTTAGACCTATAGTTAGAGGCGCGACAGCCACCGCCCGTATGCTGTATAATAACTGCCGTTTTGTGCGTGTCGTACTTGCCGCTTTTAAGCGCATCTATTAGTGAGCCTAGCGTTATAATTGCTGGGTAGCACGCATCGTTATTTACATACTTAAGCCCCGTGTCTATTGTTGATACGCTGTCTTCCATTACAACCATATTATAGCCGTGCATTCTAATTGCGCTTTCTACAAATGTGAAATGCATTGGCGATAGTTGCGGGGATAGTATTGTATACTCTGGTCTCATCGCTTTTGTAAACACGACGTCTGCCTTTTTTGGCGGTATTGGCTTTATGCCTATGCCCTTGTTTTTGCGCTCTTTTAAAACTGCCATTAAAGAGCGTACTCTTATTTTAGCAGCACCTAAGTTTGATATTTCATCTATCTTAAGCGTTGTGTAAATTTTGCCGACTTCTTCTAGCATCTCTTGAACCTTGTCTGTAGTAACTGCATCTAAGCCACAGCCAAACGAGTTTAGTTGTAGTATTTCTAGGTTGTCTCGCACTCTTACAACTTCTGCTGCTCTGTAAAGGCGTGTGTGGTACATCCATTGGTCGAAAACCCTTATTGGTCGCTTTACAGCCGCTAGGTGTGCTATGCTGTCTTCCGTTAACACAGTAAAGCCAAAAGAGTTTAACATCTCTGGTATACCGTGGTTAATTTCTTTGTCTATGTGGTATGGTCTGCCCGCTAACACAATGCCGTGAGAATTTGTTTTTTCTATGTGCGCTAGGGCGTCCTCGCCCATTTTTTGAATGTCGCGCTTAAACTTTGAGTCTTCTTTGTATGCCGCCTTTATTGCTTTTTTAATCTCGCTCTTTGTTATTTTAGAGAATAAATTTATGTGCGGGAAGTCTGCCGTGTTGAAAAGCGCAGTTAGGTCTGTTTTTTTGTCTATGGCAGAAAACTCTTGCACTAGCCTTTTTAACAGCCTTTTTTCGCAGTCGTAAGGCAAAAATGCACTAAATAGCGCAACGCCGTTTGCCTTAAGCGCTTCGTCCATATTCATTCTGATAACTTCTGGGTAGGTTGCAACAATTGGGCAATTATAATGGTTGTCTGCCGTTTTGTCTTCTTCTATCTCGTATGGGATACACGGGTAGAATATTGTTTTTACGCCCTTTGCAATAAGCCACTCTATATGCCCGTGAACAATTTTTGCCGGATAGCACACGCTTTCTGAGGGCATTGTCTCCATACCTAGCGTGTATAGGTCTCTATCACTCTCGGGCGAGAGTATAACTTCAAAGCCAAGGCTTGTTAAAAACGTATGCCAAAACGGGTAGTTTTCGTATAAGTTAAGCACGCGCGGAACACCTATTTTGCCCCTGTAGGTTTGCTTGTTTGCTTTTGCGGTTTGTTCTGTAAGTGGTTTGTAGTTTTCGAACAGTCTGCTATTTTTTTGCGCGTAAAGGTTTAGTGGCTTTAAGGTTTTATTATTTGCGCTGATACTAGCGCTTTCGCTATTGATGTCGCCGACAATATTACTCTCGCTAATTTGCTCTGTTACGGCACTTGCAAACAAGCCCTCTTCGCACTTGTTGTTTGTTATAAATTTTCTGCCGTCTGCAAATGTAGATATTGTTAAAAGGCAAGTGTTCGGACACTTTTTGCAATGCACGCTAGACTTTGCGATTTTAAAGTTGTTTAGTGCTTGAAGTGTGATGATGGTAGATTTATTTCTCTCACCTTGCCCTGCCTTTTGCTGTGGCTGTATATCTTGGTGTGGTTCTTGCTTTGTTGTTTCTTGCTGGGCTTCTTGCCCTATCTTTTGCTGTGCTTTTTCTAGGGATAAAAGCGCACAGCCGTAAGCGCCCATAAGCCCTGCAATGTCTGGGCGTACCGCATTCTTGCCCGTTAAAATCTCGAATGCGCGAAGCACTGAATTATTTAAAAACGTACCGCCCTGAACAATTATTTTATCGCCCAAAGCGCTTACATCTCTTAACTTTATAACCTTGAAAAGCGCGTTTTTAACAACACTATAAGCAAGCCCCGCAGAAATATCGCCAACGCTAGCGCCCTCTTTTTGCGCTTGCTTAACGCTAGAGTTCATAAAAACTGTACAGCGCGTGCCTAAACTTACAGGCTCGGCGGCAGTTAAACCTTTCTCGGCAAACTCTTTTGCCCCTAGCCCTAGCGCCTTTGCAAAGGTTTCTATAAAACTGCCACAGCCACTAGAACACGCCTCGTTAAGCAGTATGTCGTTTATAATGCCGTTTTTGATTTTAAGCGCTTTCATATCTTGTCCGCCAATGTCTACAATAAATTCTACACCCGGCAAAAAATGCTCTGAGGCTGTTTGGTGGGCGATTGTCTCTACAACGCCCTCGTCCAAAAGTAGCGCCGCCTTAATAAGATATTCGCCATAACCCGTAACAGTAGAGTGCGCAATGTAAGCATCTTTTGGTAGGTGTTTATAAATTTCTTTAATCGCGCCCAAAACGCTTTCTAGTGGGTTGCCCTCGTTGCTATCGTAAAAGGTGTATAGAATTTGCTTTTTGTCGTTTATTAAAATAACCTTTGTGGTTGTAGAGCCTGCATCTATGCCAAGATATGTCGCGCCCTTGTGTTGCCCTATGTCTGCACGCTCTGCCGCTGCTTTTTCGTGGCGCGTAAAAAAGTCTCGCTTTGCGCTCTCACTCTCAAACAATTGCGGAAGCCTCTCAACTTCTCTTTCACTCTTAGTGCCTATGTCTTTTAGTTTTTTAAGCAAAGCATCTGCCGAAAACACAGCCTGTCCATCACTTGATATAGCCGCCCCAAGCGCGTTGAAAACTTGCGAGTTCTCTGGTATAAGCACGCTTGTTGGGTTAAGGGTTTTTATATAGCGCTCTCTAAGTTGTGGTAAAAAGTGCATAGGTCCGCCCAAAAGCGCAATGTTGCCCCTAATTGTTTTTCCGCAAGCAAGCCCTGAAATTGTCTGATTAACAACGGATTGAAAAATAGACGCCGCTATATCTGCTTTTGTCGCGCCGTCGTTTAAAAGTGCTTGTATGTCTGTTTTTGCAAATACCCCACATCTGCTGGCTATCGGGTATATGGTTTTGTATTCTTTAGCAAGTTCGTTAAGCCCTTTTGCATCTGTGTTTAAAAGGCTTGCCGTTTGGTCTATAAAAGCGCCCG
>WQRI01000065.1 GCA_009786825.1 Bacillota bacterium | reverse complement strand
CCCGCCTCTATAACAAGCGGAGCCGTTTTGAAGTTTATACCGCCATCTACTTGTAAAAAAATGTGCTTGTTTTGCTTTATTTGCGTGGCATCTATAAGACGCCTTACGTGCTTTATTTTGTCTATACTGTCTTCTATAAAGGCTTGTCCACCCTCGCCCGGCTCTACAGACATTATCAAAATAAGGTCGAACAAGCCGACATACTTCTCTATTACTGATACTGGCGTTTTTGGCTTTATAGACAGCCCCGCTAGTTTGCTATGCTTTTTGATTTCTGTATAAAGTTCGTCTACGCTTGCTGTCGCCCCGCCTAAATGGTTACTGGTGCTTTCGTAATGAACTGTGATAATATCTGCGCCCGCATCTGCAAATTGCTTTATGTGCTTTATCGGGTTGTTTATCATTAAATGCACGTCTAACTTTAAAAATTCGTGTTCGCGCGTTATCGACTTTATATCACTTATCATTTTGCAACCAAACGTAATTTTAGGAACAAAACTTCCGTCCATCACATCGCAATGGATAAAATCTGCCCTAGCCCTTTCTAGATGCAAGATGCTATCGCTCACGCGCGTAAAGTCAGACGACAAAAACGAGGGCGATATAAATATATACCTGTCGTTTTCAATTATGTTGCTTTGTGCATTTTTCGTATTTTTATTGCTCATTTTTCTCTTTTACATACTACTATGGCACGCATAGTAGTATTAATTTTGTTCGGGTGTGGTTTTATGTTTTATTTTGGCTTTGCCATAAGCAAACAACCACGAGAATTTTCACGGCATCAAGCGCCTTATAAATTTTTACAGTTTGGGCGCTTACACTTTGTTCTTATTTGGCTACATATGCATTCTAACAATTCGTTATAAATTGCAATATATCTCTCATACCTAGCCTTGTCTAATGTACCCTTCTCTACTTCCGCTTTTATATTACAGTCTATCTCCCCTATATGATTGCAGTTGTTAAACTTACATTTTTTTGCAAACTCTTTATAATCGGGGTAGTAGTCTGATAGGTGATTTGCTTGTATATTTTTTAGGTCTAAAAGTGAAAAGCCCGGTGTGTCGCATACAAACTTTTCGCCCTCGTAATAAATTCTGCTATATCTTGTTGTGTGCTTACCCCTATCTATTTTTGCAGATAAGTCGCCCGTTTGTAAATTTAGATTTGGAAAAAGCGCATTCATAAGCGCAGATTTACCAACGGCAGACTGACCAGCAAAGCAAGAGAAATTATTTAGCAATTTCTTTTTAAGCGTGGTAATACCTTTTATTCTAGCGCCCTTTTGTTTAACTTTTGCACAAGTTTGCAGTATGTTAGTTTTGCCCACAACATTTGTGTAAATATCTTTAATGTGCTTTATCAAAACTTCGCTGCCCTCAAGGTCTACTTTATTTATAACGATAATTGGCTCTATATCTAAACTGAATGCATCTATTAATATTTTATCTAACAGCGCATAGTCTGGGGCTGGCTTTTGCG
Source organism: Bacillota bacterium (assembly GCA_009786825.1). Lineage (GTDB taxonomy): Bacteria > Bacillota > Clostridia > Christensenellales > WQRI01 > WQRI01. The sequence goes on along the minus strand of WQRI01000065.1, from coordinate 7,209 downwards.
CTATAACTATAATCACTTGGTCTAGGTTGGCAACTGGTGGGCGTATTAAAACATTTGTTCGCTCTTGCACGTGTATAATCTCTGATGTTTTTTTACAAAAGTCTACCGCATCACCCGCTAGCAGTTCGCCAAAATCTTTAAGGATAATTCGCTTTGCAAGGCAGGTGAACTCTTTTTTTTCGCTTAGGCATAGCACTACAAACTTGCCGCCTTTTGCACGTAAAATCTTACCACTTGCGATGTCTGCTGTGGTATCGCTTATTTGGCTAGCGCCTTTTGCGCGCTTGCCAAGTTCTCTATTAAGTTTTTGCTTTTTTGTTAATTGCATTACTTTTGCTTAAATTTAGATGTTATCATCTAGGCTCTGCCTTCTAAGTTGACCGCACGCACCGCCTATATCTGCGCCTAGCGTTCTTCTTATTGTAGCAGAAATATTATTTTTTTGCAAGTAGTTTAAAAAGGTTTTTGCTGTATGCTCTAAGGCCGGCTTTACTGCGCGCTCTGGCACGTGGTTTAGCGGAATAATGTTTACGTGATAAGGAAAGCCCTTAAAAATTTTAAAGAGTTTGTCCGCTTCTTCTTTTGTGGTGTTAAAATTTTTGATGCCGTTATAGGTGTCTATTAGTGAAAACTCTAGTACTATGCGTCGTTTAGTACTATTAAAATAGTACTTACACGCACTTATAAGTTGGTCTAGCGGATATTTTTTGGCTATGGGCATAATAAGTTGGCGCTTCTCTTGCGAGGCAGAGTGTAGCGATATGCTTAGCGTTAGAGGGATTTTGTCGTCTGCAAGTTGCCTTATTTTAGAAGCGACCCCGCAAGTAGAAAGTGATATGTTTCTGTAACTGATGTTTAAGCCATCTTTACTGTTAGCCATTTTTAAAAATTTTACAACATTGTCGTAGTTGTCTAATGGCTCTCCACTACCCATTAAAACTATGTTTGTTATGGCGCGAGAATTATCTTTTTTTGAATGAGTACTTATAGGCTTGTCCAAAAAAGTGGTGTTGTGCCCCCCATTTATATTGTTAACAATAGTGCTGTCGTTTTTACTTTGGTGGTTTAAATTATTTAAATAATTTTCTACTACAACGAGTTGCCCTAAAATCTCGCCCGCGCTTAAGTTTCTTACCAGCCCATCTATGCTTGAGGCGCAAAACACACAGCCCATATTGCAACCAACTTGCGTTGATACACAAAGCGTGTTTCCGTGCTTGTACCTTAAAAGCACGCCTTCAATAATATTATTGTCTGCCGTAGCATACAAAAATTTAATTGTGCCATCTGTTTTAGAAGTAAGCGCTTTTACAATTTTTAAAGGCAAGGCAACCATTTTGTTTTTTGCTAGGTGGGCGTTGACCTGTTGCTTTATGTCTTTAGGTATGTTGTTGATGCCATCTATGTCCACACCTTTTAAAAGCCACGAATAAATTTGCCTCGCCCTAAATGCGGGTAAGGCAAAATCGTTTACAAACATCTGTTCTAACTCTTGCTGCGAAAAATCTAGCAAGCTTCTTGTCTGGTTTTCTTTATTCAATATTACAGTTGCGGAAAGATACATTGACGTTCCGCTTTAAAATTAGATTGCGAAGCTAATCGGTTACACAACCCAAAGGGTTGTTGTATTGCTTTAACCGCTAGTGAAATATAAATTTTGAGCCTTTGGATTTTCCGCAAGGAAAAACAACCGCGAAAAATTTATATATCAAGCGCCTACATACCTAGCGCCCATTGGTAAAAATTTTGCAAGGCTGGGTTAGCAGTTAGCCTTAACTGCCTGTCCAAGTTTTCTTTAATTTCTGTTGCCCTTGCTAGTAGCCCACCGCTTCTCTCTTTAACTTCGGTGGCTCTCGCTAAAAGCCCTACCCTTATCGGCTGAACCCTACTTTGAACTGTAGGTATTACTCTAGAGAAGTTGGCAATTGTTCTGTCTATAGCGGGCTGTGCCTTGCTAAACAAAGGTTGTCCCTTTTTAGATAGAACTACCCCACCCGCAGCAACCAAAGCCACTACTGTCGCGCTACCGCCTTCGATATATTGCGTAGCACTTTCGCAAACTTTTAAACCCGAAGTTGGCAAAACCAACTCTGTACTAAAAGTAAGTTTATCTTTCATTAGTATACCCCCTTAATTTACGAGCTGTCTTTTGTGTCTATTTTAGCATATTTTCTGCATTTTTGCAAGCAATTTAGTCGCTCAATTTTATATAAAGTTCGCCACCACATTTTATGACCAAGGAAATATCGCTTTTGTGACCCGTGTACAAATGCTTCGTCCACACACTACAAGTGCATTTGCGTGCATCTCTAAAGTGTGTCCTGCGAAGAGCAGTAAAAGCCGAGCCTCAAGCGAGGGAATCGGCGAAGCCGACTTTTTTATCGACTTAACTCTCGCCATATTTAAAATTTGCTTCGCCCTATTTTAAAATTTGCTAGGCGCTAGTATATCAGACTTAAACTCGAACACTTTTTGGTTGTGCTTTTTTGTATGCTCTATTGCAAGGGTAATTAATTCATCTAGATGCGCGCTAAAACTTTTGCCCCACAAGTAAAATGCAAGTGAACCGGGTATTGTATTTATTTCGTTTAAATAAATTTGGTTTGTGTCTGTATCTAGCAAAAAATCTATGCGCACAACACCTTTACAATTAAATAGCGTGAAGGCATTTTTTGATATCTCTTTTACTTTATCTTCTATTTCTTTAGATATGTTAGCCGGAAAAATACGCTTGGCAGAGTGCATTCCACTAGAATTTGATACTACTTTATCTGCCATAGTAGTATGCTTTTGTGCGTTTTTAGGGGTGTTTTCGCTCTCTTTAGCCCCCGTAGCACCCCCTACACTCTTTTCAAACCTAGCACTAACACCTACATCAGCACTACCACCCTTTGCGGTGGCACTTGCAGACAAATATTTATCGCTAAACGACAAGAAGTTTTCCCAACTGACCGGCTGTTCTATATCTGATACTTGTATGCTTTGCGCACACTCACTATCCCCTTTTACCGAGCAGTTCAACTCTATCAAATTGCTAACAGCCTTTTCTACTATAACTTTATTATCGAACGACAGCGCTACATCTATTGCTTTTTCTAATTCTTCTGCCGAATTACATTTTGAAATTCCGATGGACGAGCCTAGATTTGCCGGCTTTACTATAAGCGGAAAGTCTAGCGATATTCTATTTTCTAAAATGTTTTGCTTGTTTTCTGAATACTCTGCTTTTGTGAAATATGTATATTCTACAACTGGAATGCCTTCCGCTTTTAGAAGTTTTTTTGTAACAACTTTATCCATACTAAGCGCCGAGCCTAGTGTGTCTGAACTTGTAAAAGGAATGCCCAACATTTTTAAATAGCCTTGCAAGCACCCATCTTCTACGTAAGTGCCGTGCGTGGCTAAAACGGCTACATCTATTTCACTTAGTGGTTTAAGTTTATTTTTGTGCTTAACATAAAGGTTGGTTTTAGGGCTGTTTTTTACAAGCAAAACTTGTTGCATTTTTATACCACCTTTTTTGTGTGAAGCCCCAGCAAAAGTACGAAAAGTGTTTATATCAAAAAATTGCTTGCTATAATAAAAGTTGTTTGCCTTATCAATATAAATTGGTATAACATTATATTTAGCCTTGCAAAGCGAATGCAAAACTTGGTTGCCCGTAATAACAGACACTTCAGACTCTACACTTTTGCCACCAAAAAAAACAGCAACGTTGAGTTTTTTAAGCCCACCATTTTTCATACTTTTATCACTCCTTAATCTTATATCATAATTATAATTCATTTAATTCCCCTTTTTCACTTAATCCCCTTTTTAGAGTTGCGACGGAAGCTAGACGCGTAGTAGATTGAAGCAATTTTAGATGCGCTACAAGGCGGTTTTGACGACGCGTACATTTATGTACGCTAGGAAAAAACAACGAAGTAGAGTGCTAAAATTGCAAAAAGATGCAAGCGGATACGGTTTCGGAGCAACTCTACTATTCTAATGCGTCTGGTAGGTCGTTAGAGAATAAAACCACGTCGCCCTCTCTTGATACTTGCCCGTATTTCTCTAATGCTTTTGCAAGTGTTTTAAACGTTAGAATGTTGGTTTCATTAAAGCCTTTAGATAGCAAACCCGCCTTTATTGTTTCTGCATTTCTGCCTATTAAAAATACTAAATCTGCAGCGCTTGCTATCCTTACACCGAATATATAGTTCTCTTCTTTTTCGAATTCGCCAAGTTCTATCAGCCCCGGCGTTATAACAATTTTTCTAACACCCGACTTATTTTCTCTTGCTACAAGTTTGGCCTGCGCTTTAAAAAACTTGCTATAACTACTGCCCTCTAGTGTGTCGCTAAAACTTTTTAAAACTTCTAGCGCCGCCACAACGCCTTCTACGCTCGCGTTAAAACTGTCGTCTATAACTGTTATGCCGCCCGAGCGGATAAGCTCTAGCCTATGCTTAACTGGCGCGAGTGTAGCGATTTGCTTTGCAATCTCTTGCAAACTAACACCTAACTTGTGTGCCACACCAGCGCAAAGCACTATGTTAGATATGTTATGACGCCCCAGCAAAACTGTGGTGCAAAATATACTCTCGCCACTATCTTTGAAGTGAAGTGTAAACGTGCTACCATCTTTGCTTGTTACAATATCTTTTGCAACAACAAAACTTTGCACAAGTGGCAATGTAGACGAGCCGAGTTTTTCTATATCCGTTTTGCCGTAGTAGGCTTTTGCAACTTCGTTATCTAAATTAAAGGCGGCAAACCTTAAATTAATACTACTATGTGTGGTAGAGTACTGTGCATTTTGTTGATTTGCCGCGTTATTTGCCTCAAATACTGTGGGTCCTTTTAACTTATTCTCTTGCATTTCACATTTGCCCACCTGCCCTGCGCTTACTTGCCTTTCCGTTTTTACTCTTTTGCTTACATAATCTACAAGTTCGTACTTTGTTTTTTTGATTGTATCAAGTGTTTTAAATGTATCTAAATGCTGGTTACCAACTGCTGTTATAATTGCAATATCTGGGTTTGCAATTTTGCAAAGTGTATCTATATCCCACCTACGCTTTGCCCCCATCTCCGCCACAAAAATTTCTGTGTCTGGCTCTAGTTTGTTTAGTATAACTTTTGTTAAGCCTAGCGGTGTGTTATAACTAGACGGGCTTGGAACAGTTTTATACTTTGCGCTTAAGATGTGCGACAAAACAAACTTTACACTGGTCTTACCAAAACTGCCGGTTATGCCTATTACTTTTAAGCCTTGGCTGTTTGCGGGGTTTGGCTGTTGAAGCGCGCGCACTCTCTTTTTCGCCCGCCTAACATATCTGTTGTTGTTTGCTAACTCGAACGGCAAAATTATTATGCCAGCAAGCGCAACAATCAGCGGAAGCAAAAGCGGTGTAAACTTTAGTAGAGAATGCTCTAAAATGGTTTGGTAAAACACAAACATCAGCCCTAAGCAAACAGCAAACGCACAAAGCGTAAACACTACAAAGAGGCGCTTTACTCTGTTGGTTTTAACTAGTGGGGTTTTGGCTTCGCGCCTTTTGTTTATTTTTGCAAGCACGATGCAAGCGAATAAAAACAAAGCAATTGTCAGATACGCCCAATACCTTGTCGGCGTAAGCACTAGCACAAGTTTTGCAATTCCGAATAACGCTATAGATGCTATTAAATTAGTAACTAGCACCCTATACTGTTTGCATACCAACGCGCCGTACGCTTTTAGCCTATAGCCACTTGCTTGGTATAGATAAAAAAAGTTGCGCGCTAAAAACAACAGCGCCACAGAGACTAAGGCAGAAATGCCAATTTTTAAAACTAATACCCAAATATCCATATTTCAATTTTTATTAAAAGAGCGATAATTCTTAAGTGTGTTATATTTTTCTATAATTTTTTGCTAGAAGTATTGCCTTAAATTTGATAGAAACTATTGCCCTAAATTTGCTATAAACTATTTAAAAAAATTTAGTCGAAAAAGTGTTTTGTAACTTTAATAAACGCGTTTGCGTTTTGCAAATATGCAAAATGGTCGCCTTCATATACTATTAGCCCGCTATCTTTTATGTGCTTGTTTAACTTGTGCGCCATATAAATTGGCGTGTCTACATCATTTTTGCCCCACACTAAAAGCGTTGGCGTGTCTATATATTTTAAATACCTTGTTAAGTCGTGGTTTACAACGCTGATAAAACTTTTTTTGAGATTATCTGTGGCTGTTTGGCAGGGCTTTTTGGTGTGAACCGAATTTGATGGGCGTGCGGGGGTTAGCGCTTTATAATCTTTAGAGCCATATTTGTTAAGCACGCATTTTTTGCGTAAGCCCAATTTCACTAGCCTTTTAGCAATTTTGTATTGCAAAATTTTAAGCCTGACTTTAAGTTTTCGCTTTGGCTTTATGCCAGCACAGCCTGTTAGAATTTGCTTTTTTATAAGGGCTGGGTGATATGCAGACAAAAGCAAAGCAATGCGCCCGCCAAAACTGTGCGCAACTATATAAGTATTGTCGACTTGTAAGGCTTTTAAAACTTCTAGCGTATGCTCTGCATAGTCGTAAATTGTAAAAGGGGCATTCGGATAATCGGTTTTTCCGTGACCCACTAAATCTATTAGTATGCATCTGTATTTGGTTGATAGCGCTTTTGCAATGTATATAAAACTATCTATGCTACCACCCCAGCCGTGCAAAAAAACGATAGTCTGCCTACTACTGCTAGGCTGAATTGACTGCTGAGCCGTATCATCTAATATTGCTATACTTGTGGATAGTTTTGAGACAAGTATCCTTAACCTTACATCTGTTTGCATTATTATTAACTATGCAGGTTTAAAAAAAATTGTTACAAAATGGTAACTGTTTTTATATCTACAAGTTTGGCTGAGCCATCTAGCAAAATACCTAGCGCACCTGTGTTACTTCTTGTGTTTCTTGTCTAGGGTGGTATTGGTTGTTTTATCATAAACTGTATTTCCTTTTTCAAACTTGTTGTTTTTTTAGAATATTTATGTTATACTGTAAGTATACAATTAATATTTAGTGGTTTGAATTTTTCTGCCACAAAAGGAGCAAATAAATGAAAATCAAATTTAGAAAATTTACAGTAAAATTACTATTATCTTTTGTACTTGTTGCAAGCAGTATGTTTGCTTTTGTAGGCTGTGCGAACGGAACTGATTTAAGTGCGTTAGAATATAAACTTGCACAACTAC
>WQRI01000064.1 GCA_009786825.1 Bacillota bacterium | reverse complement strand
ACTTTCTGTTAAAGTGTATAAGTATATTTTATCAAAAAAAAAAAAAAGTCAAGCATATGAACAAACTTTTAACAAATATTAACAACAAATTTTTATAGTTAAAGTTAAACACAAAATATCTTGTTAAAATCTAATAGTTCTATGGCAAAACCAAAAAAGCCACCTTTGCTTAAAAAGTGGCTTTTTTATCTTTGAGAACTTTGTGTTTTCAAATTAATAACTTATGTCAATTGAATTTTTCTATATCCAGTATAAGAAAAATTGCTCTCTTTCTTCATTAGTAAGTTCTACTAATTCTTTCCCCACAGCATCTGCATACTGTGTAAGTGCCTTTAGGTCATAAAATGGTGTGGTTCCATCTTTATTAGTTGGAACTGTTAAAGGTCCTTCAATTGTATCTAATAGGCACCCTTCATAATTATTCATCTGCTCCATAATATTGCTCCATTAACTTTTGTGCATTTTGGTCTCTAATTTGCATTATTTGCAAATTACCTACTAATAATTCTGCACCCAAAGTTTTTTTATAATATTCTATTAAATTTGTTTTTGATATAAAATAAACAAAACCCTCTTTACCTGCTTCAAAACTTAATCTTACAGCCTCAGCAAATAAGTGTCCGCCTACACCCTCGTAAGAGCCTTTCTTTTTTTCTACATTTCTTTTATTACTCTCTACAAGTTCTACAAGCACAGCACCTGTTTCTTGCTTGTAAGCCATAAGCCCTTGTATCTCTTTACAACCCTTAACTTTTAATGCTTTAATCTTAAATTCGCTGGTATCAATTTCGTGCCAATTAAAACCAAAGCCTTTTAGTTTACCCTTAACTGATATGTATTCAAATTCTGTATCTACTACTTTTTTAGTATCGCGACAAGTTAAGCAAGGTACAAGTTCATCTATTTCAATATCTATTCCTATCATTATTTTATTATCCTTTTTAATAACTTATAAGTTTTTTTTACTTTTCTTAACTATAGTATATACTATTTTTTGAGAAAAGTCAAGTGGTTAAAAAAAATTGCTCGGGTTTTTATGAGCAATGTTTTTTAACGTTTCGGCATTGTGACTACGCCCGCAAGTGTAAACTAAAAAAATCAGCGAAAACTGCGGAGGCACTTAGCAAGAAATTTTATACCCTGAGCGCTGGTAAGTGACCACAATACAACCGAGCAAACACACAAAAAAATGCCCGCTGGTTTTTACACCAACGGGCAAAAAAGGGGAAGCAAATCTAAGCGAATAAATTTTTTAATCTAACAAAATCTAGGTTAAAAAATAATTATATAATAAAAATAGAATGACGGACAAATTCAGAACATAACGAATTTCTGTTCCGCTACGCTACACAAGGAAATTCTTTTAAGCAAAGGAAGTGTACTTTTGACATACAAAGACACTAATGTCTCTGCCAAAAAAGCCGAGCCTCAAGCGAGGGAAGCGGCTAGCCGCCTTTTTTATGTTCTGATTTGTTAATGGATGCTACAAACGTAGCGAATAAGCAAATGTAATTAAATTGATGTTGCAATAAAATTGAATCTAGCAAACTTTAAGCAAAACTAATCTAAAAATATATGTTAATAAAATTGAATTGACTATTAAAATCTGAACAAGTTAGATAGCCACTCTGCAAAGCGTTCGAACGTGTTTTGGTTTGTGGGTGGTGTGGCTTCTGGCACGATTGGCTGAGGGTTGGCTGGCGCGCCCGTTACGGCTTGCCCTGATGGTATCATACCAAGTTCACTTGTTGCTCTGTAGTATATAAGGTCTGAGTTTTGTAGTGCCATATTCGCCTCTCTAAGTGATTGAAGTTCCATTAAATAGTATGCGTGCTGGTTAGACAAGTCGGATATGTAAGTGGCTGAAGCCGTTAGGCTTAGCGCGTTAAACGTGATTATTAGTGCCGCAAGCACAACGCCTAGTATGTATAGTGAAAGCACGATTTTAGATTTTGTATTAAAAGCAAAGTAACTCAGTCTGCCACCGCTTGTGCCTTTAAGCGCCCTTAAATACCTTTCATCTTGCATTGTTGCTGATGTTGGGCTTAGTAGCGCGCGCTTTGTTAAGTCTTTATTTGATGGCTCTGGCAAGTGCCTTGTAAACTGTGGGGCTTCGGTTTTAGTTTTTGTTCTCACCCCTATTGTACCCCTTTCTAGATAACTATAGTCTACCGGCTGTTTTGCGTATGTAAATGTATGGGCTGGTTGAAAACTTGTGTCTGTATCTTCATTTAGGTCTAATAACATTGGTTGAGTGATTGCTGGTTGGTTTTGTGTAGTAACATCTTCCCAACTGTCGTCCCAGTTATCGTCCCAACTTGCATTTACTAATGTGCTTGGTTGTAAGTCTACATCTTGGCTTACATAGCGCCCTACCCTTTGCGGTGCCGTTTGGGCTGAAAAATTGCCGTAAATTTCTTTTTTTGTTTTTACTTTTCTGCCTGTGATTATCATAATATTTTTGAGTGACCGACTAAGTTCGGTACAGATACATTTTGTATCTGTTGTGTTTTTTAAATTTTTTCTACCACCCTAAGTTTTGCGCTAGAAGCCCTTTTGTTTTGGGCTAACTCTTCGATTGAGGGCAAAATAGGTTTTGTATTTATTAATTTTATTTTTGGTTTGTTTTTACAAATGCAGATGGGCAATTTTTTGTCGCACACGCAGCCTTTTGCAAGGTCTGCAAATGCTTGTTTAACTAGCCTATCCTCAAGCGAGTGAAACGTGATTACGCACATTCTGCCGCCTGTATTCAGACTAAGTGCAAAATTTTGGATAACCTCGTATAAACTATCTAGTTCGCCATTTACGTATATTCGTATTGCTTGAAAGGTGCGTTTTGCTGGGTGTCCGCCCGCGTTTGCTTTAAATTGTACAGCCTTAGGTATTGTGTTTTTTATAAGGTTAGATAATTCTAGCGTTGTTTTTATTGGTGTTGCGTTTCCGCTTTTTTTGCAGCCCCTTGCCCTTACAATTGCGTTTGCAATTTTGCTAGCAAACTTCTCTTCGCCGTAGTCTCGTATAATTTTGGTTAACTGGCTAGCGCTATAGTTATTTACAACATTGTATGCACTAAGCGAGGCGCTCGTGTCCATTCGCATATCTAGTGGCGCGTCATTCATATATGAAAAGCCGCGTGCCGCATTATCTATTTGATAACTCGATACCCCCAAATCTAGCAATACCCCATCTAGTCTAAGCGGTGTGTTGTTTTGTAGGGCTTTTATTGTCTGTACTGCTTTTAGCGCTTGTTGGCTTGCTTTGGTTGTTGTAGTGTCTGAAGCAGTTGTAGTGTCTATAGCGTTTGTAGTGTTGGTAGTGCTATTGTCTGCGACCCCTTGCAAGTCTGCTAATTTATCTAACGCGTATTTATAGTCTGAGTGAAGCGCAATAACATTTTTGTTAGTCTCGAAAAAACTTTTACTAGCCTTAAGCGCTTCAATGTCTTTATCTACACAAATAAGTATGCCCGTAGTTAAGTTAGAATGTATGCCCCTAGAATGCCCACCACCGCCAAAAGTTCCGTCTAAATAAATGCCGTTTGGCTTTATTTTAAGCCCGTCTAAACATTGGTTGTATAAAACTGGTATGTGTTTAAATTCCATCGGCATTTGCTTTCCATCGGGTGTTTGTTTGTTCAGTAGTGTGTTTTGTATGAGTATTGTGTTTTGTTCAGTACTGTGTTTTGTTCAGTACTGTGTTTTATATTTTAGATGTCAAACTTAGATAACTCGTTGATTAATTCTTCTTCGGTAAGTTCTATGTCTTGCAGTTTTTCGTATGTCGACTTATCCCAAATCTCGCAATATTTTCCTACGCCCGTTACGACAATATCTTTAGAAAGATTAGAGTATTGTTTTAGTCTGTCTGGTACTACGAAGCGCCCTTGAGCATCTTCCTCTATTTCGTAAGCATTTGCAAGTAATATTCTAAGCGCTTTTCCTGCCGCAACATTTGTGATTGGTACGTTTTTAATTTTGTTTTTAATTTTTTCTATCTCGGCAGTAGGTAACACAAGCAAAAAATTGTTCCACCCTCTAAGCAGCCAAAACTTCTCCCCTAGGTGCAAACGCATCTTAGCGGGCATTCTCATTCTGCCCCTGTCGTCTAACTGGTGTTCGTACGTTCCAGTAAACAAATATTCTTGCTGTATTTCCTCACTCATTGCTATATTATTATAACATAAAGTTTAACCATTTGCAACCATTTTTAACCCAAAAATACAAAAAATTACAAAAAATTTTTCAGCCTAAAAATTTGACTATATAAAAAAAGCCTTACTTTCCAAACAGCAAGTCAATTCCAACTGTTCAAAAGTAAGGCTTATAACGAAGTGTAACCATTATTCACTATTCATTATTCATTTTTCATTTTTCATTATTCATTAATTAAAAGCGGTTTATGCCCCAACTTATCTGTAGATGTTAAGTAATATTTTATGCCCCCCTTTTCTACTAGCGGCATTGCAAGCCCACCCTTGCCGTGCAGATGACCATACACAACAATATCTACGCTATGTTGCTCGTAAAGATTGGTAAACTCGCTGTCGTGCTTTTTAGAATTAAACGGCGGATAGTGCGCAAGGCATATAACTTTTTCGGTGGTTCTTTTCTTTTCTACATCTGCAAGTGACAATTTTAAGCGCTCTATCTCGCGTAGATAAATTTTTTTATCTTCATCTTTTCTAACGCGACCCGGCTCTAAAACGCTCCAACCCCTTGTTCCGCAAAAAATATACTCGCCGATTTTAATGCTGTCGTTTTGCAAAAAAACCATACCCTGTAAATTTAAATTGCGTATTTTACTAACGCTAGACCACCAGTAGTCGTGGTTGCCCTTTATAAGAATTTTTGTGCCGTTAAGTTTTGATATAATTTGTAAGTCGGGTAGCGCTTCATCTAACTTCATAGCCCACGATATATCGCCCGCAACAAGCACGATGTCGTCTTTTTTAACTATGCTTTGCCAATTGTCTAAAAGCACTTGTGGATAATTATCCCAAGCGCCACCAAAAATATCCATAGGCTTATCGCAAGCCGTTGATAGATGCAAATCTGAAATAGCAAATATACGCATACATCTATTGTAACAAAAAGGGTCGCATAAAGCAACCCATTTTTAATGAATAATGAATAATTGTTGCATTCAATAAATTATCTAGCGTTTGAACAGTCTGCTTTTTGCACTTGTATGCAAGTGGCAACTAAATCTTTACCCGCGCTAGCGGTGAAGCCATTATTCAATGTTCGATGTTAGTACATTTACTACTTACCTTTGTTTGTTTTCTAGGTCTTTCATTTTTTGAATAAATGGTGGAAGAGATGTGTTGTCTACTTGTATTTTTCTTTTATGCATATCTTGGTTGCCCATTGGGTTAGATTGTGTGTTTGATATGTGCGGGCTTTGTTGCATTCTGCTGTTAGGTGCTTGATTAAACTGAGTTTGTGGCATTGTATTATTAGGCATATGAGCGCCCTGCGCCATTTGGTTATTTAGCCTAGCAGCAGGCTGTATGCTATGCCCTTGCTGGTGTGGGCTTGGCGGCATTTGTTGTGGGCTTGCGTGAAATGGGCTTGCCCCCTTTATATTGTTTTGTGGTGGCTTGTTTACTTGCCCTGCATTTATAAAGTCTTCTAGTGCTTGCTTTTCTGTTCTTGGTTGGCTTGTTGGCTGGTGCAGACTTGCTGGTCTTTGTGCATTACCATCTGTAAGTGGCTGTCGGTTGTTAGGCATTTGCTGTGGTTGCGCCCCACCCCTAAACTGTTGCCCCGCAGACTGACCGAACGGCTGAGCGATATTTTGCCCCGTAGGTTGCCCGAACGGCTGTCCCATTGGCTGCCCCATATTCTGCCCTTGCCCAAACTGCTGAGTGCGCCCCTGCATAGAAGCCGAAAAATTAGTTAGGTTACTTTTTTGGTCGAAGCCCGTAGCAACAAGCGTGATAGATACTGTGTCGCGCATATTAGGGTCTGCGCTTGCACCAAATATAATATTAGCCGATGGGTGAGCAACTTCCCTAACCAAAGACATAGCCTCAGAAATTTCTTTAAGCGGAACATCTAACCCGCACGTAACATTTATAATAACGCCCGTTGCGTCTTCTATTTTTGTCTCTAAAAGCGGTGAGTTTGCCGCAAGGCGAAGCGCGTTAATAGTTTTGTTCTCGCCCGATGCCGAGCCTATACCCATATGTGCCTTGCCCTTATCTTTCATTATAGTTTTTACATCTGCAAAGTCTAGGTTTATTAAACTTGGCGTAACAATTAAATCTGCTATGCCCTGCACGCCTTGGCGTAGCACGTCATCTGCTATTCTGAAAGCCTCTACCATTGGCGTATCTGAGGGTACTACCTCTAAAAGTTTTTCGTTTGGTATAACAACTATCGCATCTACCGCGCCCTTTAAATTGGCAATGCCTATCTCTGCGTTGTGCATTCTCTCTGCGCCCTCAAACATAAATGGCTTTGTTACAACAGCAATTGTAAGTATACCCATTTCTTTAGCAATTTGCGCAACAACGGGCGCCGCCCCCGTTCCCGTACCGCCACCCATACCGGCTGTAACAAAAACTAAATCTGCGCCTTCTAAGTGTTTGGATATTGCAACACGGCTCTCTTCCGCCGCTTGCTCGCCTACTTGAGGCTTGGCTCCTGCCCCTAACCCTTTGGTTAGTTGGTTGCCTATCTGAATGCGATAGTCTGCTTTAGACATATGTAAAGCCATAGTGTCTGTGTTAATTGCAATAAAACTTGCGCTTTTAATTCCTGCTGCAATCATTCTGTTTACAGCATTGTTTCCGCCACCACCTACACCTATAACCCTAATTTGTGCAGCGTGATTTGTGTTCTTTACTTGACCCATTGTTCCTCTCTTGGATAATAAACCCCAATTCAAATTTAATATATGTATTTTTAATAATTTTCAATTTTAAATTTTATTTCAACCTTGCCCGCGCTAGCGTTGAAACCATTGTTCAATGTTCAATGTTCAATGTTCAATGTTCAATGTTAAATATTCATTACCTGCCCAACTTCTTATTTATAAACGCAACCAGCCCACGCGCTTCGTCCTTTTCGCTGTCACTCTCCCTAAGCGCTAGCCAAAGCACAGACATTGCGGCAGACTGATTTGGCTTGTTGTTGGTCAGAGAATTTGCGCTTACAAGGCTTATGCTTTTATCTAAGCCCTCTTCTATATGCACCCTAGCGCCCCTTAGGTGAGACAGTCCACCGCCCGTTAAAAATATTGGTGTGTTTGGCGGATAATCGAAAGTGCTGTTTGCTAGTGTGTTTTTAACCGCATCTATTATTGTGTAAAGCCTTGCTAGTATAACATCGTTTGCTAAGTGCGCATCAAACTCGTAAATTCTGCCACCGCTGTAAACCTCGTAATTCTCGCCCTCGCTAAGCGCCAAACTCAAATTAACCTTACGCTTTAACTCTTCCGCAAGCTCGTACCCAACATCAAACACTCGCATCAAATCTAGGTTAAAGTGCGCCCCGCCCAAAGCAAAGTTATTAAAGTAAAGCACCCCTTCCCCACGAGAGAGCGCAATATGAGTATCAAGCGCACCACAGTCTATCACTATACAATAGTTATCTCTTATCTCAGGTGGCACTAAATACAAACTTTGTGCAAGCGTAACCGGAATAAACTCTCTTGTCTTAACCCCCAGCGCATTAAAAGTTTGTCGTATAAAATTAGTGAAAGATGTATATGCCAAACTGTAAGAAAACAAACCAGATAAAAGCGAGCCTTGCATACCAAGCGGCTGAACAACCTTTTTATGATTGTCCACCATAAAAAATATTGGCGCAATAGATATAAGTTCGTAAGATGCATCATTAAACTCTAGCCCAGATTTAGAAAGTGTAATAATGTCCGCTTCCGTAATTCGCTTAACCTTTTTAAAATCTAGATTCGCTTCCCGACAAACACAGTAAGAAAATTCTGCCGGCACGCCAACATAAATCTCTTTAACCCGCTCGCCCATCTTTAAAGAAATCTCACTAATGCCCTGCTCTAGTTTTGTTGCCAACTTTTTACTATCAGAAAACTTGCTATCTGTGTACCCTGCATACTCAATCTCAAAACTGGCCTTAACGCTTATTTTATCGCTAAAGTCTAAACTCCCTGATATAATCGATATCTTAGAACTTCCAAATTCTACAATAGTTACCATATTTTTAGCAATAAAATTCCTATCCTTATAATTTTTGCAAAAGGTTTAGTATAATTCTATATTATAACAAATTCCAAAACCAAAGTCAAACGAATGTATACTCAAAAAAATTATATGTGGGTTAGGTTATTTGGGTTGTTACTGTTACTTCGTTTGCTATTAGGTTTACTCTTATTATAAGGTATGGTAGGTTGCCCTCGCCCGCTTGCCTGCTTACTTCATCATCGTAGACTGCATCTAGGTATCTTATTTTGTCGGCTAGGCGGGTTAACCCTATAATCTCTATGTTAACTTGTGTTTGCGCCGTCATATGTATTCTGTTGTTAGTTAAGTCTACATTAATTGTTCTTATAATGTTTTGTTTAATTTCTAGAGCGCTACGACCTACTCTTTCGAAATAACTAAAAACAGAGCGCGCGTATCTTAACTCTGCTATCTGTGCATAGTCTTTTAAATTTCTGCCTAAAAAGTGTGATGGCTCGCGCCCTTGTGGGTTAAACGACACCCCTTCTATTAAAATAAGCCTGTCCAATTGCGCGGGTGTGGCAAACCCTACAAAGTTGAAGTCTAAGTCTAAAACTCCCTTTGCGGACGAGC
>WQRI01000063.1 GCA_009786825.1 Bacillota bacterium | reverse complement strand
AGGTGGTATTCGTACATTTTAATAGCGGGCATAGTCACGTGTGTTGTGTTGCTTAGTTTGTATAGCATCTAGCGCTCGGAGTATAAAATTTCTTGCTGAGTGCCTCCGCAGTTTTCAGGTAGTGGTTAGCGTGTAGGGTTTGCGGGCGTAGTCACGATGCCGAAATTTTATACATCCTCGCGCCTGAGTTCACCACAACTTAGAACTTTGATAGCGAATTTTGGTGCGGTCTTAGATTTTGCGTTAAGCATAATGATAATTAATGATAAATATTTTGACAAAAGAATATCCGATAGGTAGGCTTACCATTGTGAGTGAGAATGGCTATATTGTTAGGCTTTTACACGAGAGTGAAGCAAGCGATATTAAGCAAGGAAACGACATATATAATCTCTGCGAAGTTTTGCTAAAAGCCGCGACAGAACTAGATGAATATTTTGCTGGGGCAAGACAAAAGTTTAGTGTGCCACTAAAACCGCACGGCACAGATTTTTTTAAAGAAGTTTGGCGGGTTATGGTAAGTGATGTTACGTTTGGCACAACAGTTTTCTACGGCGAGTTAGCGACAAAGTTAAACAGACCAAAAGCGGCGCGCGCAGTTGGGCTTGCAAATAACAAAAACCCCATACCTATTTTTATCCCGTGCCACAGAATCGTAGGAAAAAACGGCAACCTAACAGGCTTCAGGTGGGGTCTTAATATCAAACAAAAATTACTAGAGATAGAGAGTGTTCAAACAAAACCACAGTAAAACCCTTAGCGAAACTGCTACATACAAATTTGCATCAAACACTTTACTTTTGCATCAAATTGTGGTAAAATGATGCAAAAGAATTAAAAATGATGCAAAAGGTTTTTTTGGCATAAAACACCTCTCAAGGAGACAAAGATTGAGATTTTTTGATTATAGCACCCTAGATAATATCAACTTAGATAATGAATTATTGTCGCTTATCTCTGAGATTAAAGAGCATAAAGGCAAGCACAATTTTTTTGTGTCTAGTAAAGATGTGCCACTTGAAAAACTTGTGGCTATTGCAAAAATACAGAGTGTGGAGAGTTCTAACAGAATTGAGGGTATCGTTACAACTGAAAGACGCCTTGCCGATTTGATAGCAGAAAAAACAACGCCGCAAAGCAGAGATGAAGAAGAGATAATGGGGTATAGAGATGTGCTAGATTTAGTTCACAATAGTTACGAGCATATTGCCCTTAACGCTAATCATATTTTGCAATTGCACGCTAACTTGTATAAATATTCGTATGGACAAAATAGTGGCAAGTTTAAAGGCATAGACAACTATATTCAAGAGATAGATAGTGATGGCAACAAGCGAATAAGGTTTGAGACATTAAGTGCTTTTTTAACACCGCAAGCGGTAGATGATATTTGTCGTGAATACAATAGTGCGCTTAAATTATCTCAAATAGAACCACTTATTTTAGTGCCCATTTTTATATTAGATTTTTTATGTATACACCCATTCAGCGATGGTAACGGCAGGGTGAGTAGGTTATTGACATTGTTACTGCTTTATCAAAGTGGCTTTTATGTTGGTAAGTATATCAGTATAGAAAAGATTATAGAAAAAACCAAAGAGAACTATTATGCAAGCCTTTATAATAGCTCTGTAGATTGGCACGAAAACAAAAACGATGCAACACACTTTGTGAAGTATATGCTAAAGGTTATACTTGGCGCATATAGAGAGTTTGAAAACCGCGTGGTTGAAACAAATGGTTTAAATAAAGCAGGTCAAGTGAAAGAAGTTTTTGAAAACCACCTAGGCACGCTTACAAAAAGGCAAATCAAACAACTTATCCCTAATGTGTCGGAAACCACAATAGAGCGACAACTTAAAAACCTACTAGACTCAGGCTATATAAAAAAAATCGGCGTCCGCAAAAACGCCGAGTATGTGAGAGTTACTTAAACGCTATAATTTGTACGAAAATTGGAATTGTGCTTGTCTAAAGATTTGTGCATTAAAAGAAATAAGTATTTGAATATAAAGAACACATTTGGAGGAAGTATGAGTGAGAAAAAAATAGAACACGGCGCTATAACGATATACGATGCGTTATATAAAATTAAAGATGGTACTTTTGTTATGCCAGCTTTTCAAAGGCAGTATGTATGGGGAATGGAGCAGATAGAAAAGTTATGGGATAGTATTTTACTTGGATATCCTATTGCCACTTTTCTTTTTTGGGAAGTTTCAGCAAAAAACACAACAAAGGACACCCTATTTTGCCAGTTTCTTACAGAGGTTGATTTTAATAGCCGAAAAGAGCCAAGTTCAGTAAATTATGGAACAAGTGTGGTCGATTTTTCTATAACAAATACGGCAATTTTAGATGGGCAACAGCGACTAACTTCTCTGTATTTATCTTTATTTGGTTCTGCTTATATTTTGCCGAAGCACGGCAGGAAAGGGAAAAGTCCGAGAACAGTTACAAAACTTTTAATTGAACTTAATAAGCACAAATTGACAGTTGATGAAGAAGAATATAATAGTAAAAAATTTGATATAAAATTTACAGACAAGATAGGAAAAGCAACTCCTACACAATTTGATATAAAGAGAGTGTTAGAGCCTAATTTCATAAGTCGTGAAACAAGAAAAGAGGCAATAAATGATGCTATTAAATATGTTCCACTAGATAGCAAAGACTATGCAAGCAAAATACTTACAATATTGTGTGAAAAAATTTATGATGAGAAGATAGTTACATATACAAATCTTTCAGGTGTAGCACAAGATGATGCGCTGGAAATGTTTGTTAGATTTAATAGTGGTGGAAAGGCATTAAAGAAACACGAGATAACAATGGCAATTTTAGAGGCTTATTGGCCAAGTGCAAAAGCACATTTTGGCTCGCTTTTAATGGGGAGTTATAGTGATTTCGGGCAAGATTTTATTATACGCTCAGCATTAATGCTATATGGGGATGTTGTAAAAGGTGGCATAAGTAAACAATTAGTAGATGACCTTAAGAATGATTGGGATAATTTCAAAAAACTGCTTTCTTCGTTAGAAAAATTTTTAAAGGACGAAAATATTGAAGTGCAAAGATTTTCTAGCACTTGGAATGTTCTTTTGCCAATAATGTATGTAATTCATAATAATCCCGATTTTGCAAAAAGCAAAAAGGCTATTTTTTCTTATTTATGTAGGGCTATATTCTTTATTTATTTTAGGTCTGGCACAACAGGAAAACTTCAAGAAATGAAAAGAAATATAAACAGTTTCAACTTCGATATAACTTTAGAGATGCTAGAACAAATAGCAGACCTACGCATTACCGATGCTCGAATCGAAGATGTTTTGGACACGGAGTACGGAACTAGACTTGCTAGGGAAGTACTTTATTATATTAGCAAAGAATTTGCCAACGTAACCGTTAAAGAAGAAATCGACCACTTGCACCCCGATAGTATATTTGATAAAAAACCGCATAATATTTCTGCAGAAAACTGGAAAGAGTGGAGACCGTTACGTAATAGGTTACCAAATCTACATAGATTTGAAGGCATTAGCAATGCTAGCAAGGGAAGCAAATATTTACACGATTATTTTAACGATTTGAATAAAGAGCAACAAGAAAGATTTATAAGAGATTCGCACATTCCCAAAGATGCAGACTTACATATATCTGCGTTTGGCGAATTTTACGAAAAAAGGCGAATGCTATTGCGCGAAAAAGTCAAAAAACTTTTAAACGGGGACTAAAATAGCCCGAGAATTGTTCCCAAAACACTGAAAGACTAAAGGTGCTAGTAGTTGCTTTAAAACCAAATTTTACTACTACTCGCATCTTTTGCCGTAGGTGTCTAGGAGTGTGTTGTTGCGGTAGATGTTTACTAGTGGGCAGGCGTTTGGGCATATTGTGCAGTTTGTGGAAGACGAGTTAAATTGTTGGTTTAGTAAGTTTTTGTTGAAAGGTTTGTTGACTTTTTTCTTTATGCATAGCGCTGCTACGCCGTAAGCGCCCATTAAATGCCCTTTGTCGTGTACGTGAATTTTTGCGCCTAGTGCGTCTTCAAAGGCTTTTATAACCCCTGCGTTTTTGCTAACGCCCCCCTGAAACACGATAGGGGGCTTTATTTTTTTGCCCTTAGCCAAATTATTTAAATAGTTTGTTGCAACGGCAATGCAAAGCCCGGCGATGATATCTTCTTTGCGGTATCCCATTTGCGCTTTGTGAACAAGGTCTGACTCTGCAAAAACTGTACAGCGCGCGGCAATTGTTGCGGGGGAAGTTGAGTTTAGCGCAACATCGCCAAACTTTTCTACTTCTACACCAAGCCTTTTTGCTTGAGACGATAGGAAAGAACCCGTGCCGGCCGCGCAAAGCGTATTCATAGCATAGTCTACAACAAGCCCGTTGTCTAGCAAAATAATTTTAGAATCTTGCCCGCCTATCTCAATTATTGTCTTAGCGTCTGGATAGTGTGAGAGCGTGCCTAAAGCGTGAGCCGTGATTTCGTTTTTTACAATGTCTGCATTTAGCATAGCGCCCACAAGTTTTCTAGCGCTACCCGTTGTACCAACACCTACTACGTTGAAGTCTGCACGCTCGCCTAAGTTTTCAGTACCTTGTAAACTTCCACCTAGTAAAGAAACCACAACTTCTTTCGCGGCGTTAATTGGGTTGCCTTCTGTCCAGATATACTCAGACCTGACTATAGCCCCGCCACTATCTATTAAAACGCCCTTAGTGGATATAGAGCCTATATCAAGCCCTAGATAATAAGAATTATCATTTGTAGTAGAATTGTTGTTTGAATAATCGGAATTAGAATTATCGTGCAAATTATTTTTCATATTGTTAACCTCGTTATTTTGCTAGATACTAGCGCTTAATTGCTTTGCTTGCAACATATCTGCAAACGCTTCCACCCTTGTTTTTAAGCCCGTCTTTGAAGTTTGTGTGTCGAAACTTAAATACATTATAGGAATTTTGTGCTGGTTGCTAACATTTATTAGGGACGGAATAGCGTTTATCTCGGGCGTGCAACCAAATGCTTTTAAGTGGATAATGCCCGCGTAATTATTTTTTGCCATAGAAATACTTTTTTCTACGCTTTTTGTTCCGTCTGCCCCAAGGTGATATTTAACAAAGCCGCCAGAGCCATCTATATACCGCTGTATGTGCCTACGCCTTTTGGTTAGAAGGTAAGAGAGATTTGTATAGCGCGTAAGCGATATATTATATTTAGCAAGTTCGCGCTCTAAAAACAAATTCGCGAATGGCTCCATTAAAGAATAAAGTTCACCAATCAGCCCAACCTTAATAACATCTTTGCTCTCATCAAGCGGGATAGATAAAAGCCTGCGCGTGTAAACCCTTTTAAGTTTTTTTAAAGCACGAAAGCCTTTTATATTTTGGATATCATTCAAAAACTGTTTGTATGTTTTATCAAAGTCTGACTTTTGTTTTTCTAAGCCGATGTTGCGCCGAATGTAAACATCTACTTCATCCATAAACTGAATTGTTCTAAACGCCAAAAGCGAATAATAAGCAAGCGCCCTTGCACTAAGGCGCGGGTTGTGCGCTTTTAAATTTTTGTAAACTTGTATTACGTTGGTTTTGTTAGTGTCGCCAAGCAAGTTAAAAAACGTAAACTCATAGCCTAAGTCTCTTAAAATTTGCTCGTGAACCTCGCCGTACAAGCCGTAGCGACACCCACCGCCCGCGGTCATTAAAAAATTAGCGCCCATATCAAGCGCCTCTATATAGTTGCCAAGGTTGTATTTAAAAGGCAGGCACACGCTCTCTGGGCTGTGGCGCGCCCCAATATCAAGCGCCCTTACGCTTTGGGGCGGGGGAAGCAAAACCTCGGCTTTTGGCAAAATGTTTTGAATGTAACTTTTTATGGGTATGCTATAGTTTGCCATATGTGGAAAAGAAATAATTTGTTTCATAATGTTTTGTTTGGCGGGCTTACAAATATCTTTGTAAATATCTTTACAAATATTTATGCTAATCACGTTTTATAGCGTTATATCTACAAAACTCTCAAGCCTTGTAAGTAAGCCTGTGTTAGATAAATGCTCGTCCAGAGTTATGTTTAAAATGGGAATGCCGCTATCTTTTAGTTTAAGCGTAAGCATTGTGTTTACTAACGCGTCCGGTCCGCAAGGGAATGCCGTAAGTAAAATTATGCCGTCTACTTGCTTTATGTGCGCGGCAACAACGCCGACAATGTGCTTGCTGTATGTCCAGTAAAGCGTTTTGATAAGCTCTGTGCTTTTTGCGGTTGTGTCTTTGGTTACAAGCGCGTTAGCCAAAATTGGTGTTAAGTTATTTTTTTGTAAAAACTCTGTTATCGGGCTTCCTAGCAAGTTGTCGTATGTGATGTAGTTATGCCCAACAATCAAAATCTTTTTGCCCTGCCCGCTAAGTAAGTCTAGGGTTTTTTTGGTAAGGCTTGCGTTATGTGCTTGTTGCGCGGCTTTAGCGTTTTTGTATGCAAGGCGAATATCTTTTTGCTTAAGTCTTTTAGTTTTTTTGTCGGCAGAATTTTTAGCATTGTTATTGTGGCTGTTGTTGTTACTGCCCGATAACTTTTTAAAAAGCATAACTTTTTTGCCAACATCCATAAATGCTTTGTATTCTGTTTGCTTGTTACGCACATCTATGTTATAGTCTAACAGCGGGATATCGGGCATAGTGTTTTTTGTGGCGCAATAGTTTGCGTGAAACTTAGTGCAAAGCATCTCACTTTTACCCTTGCCCAAACTCTCTAGCCGCGGTATCAGCACAGCGTCGCATTTGTCCTTTAAATAAGCAATATGCCCCAGATAAATTTTGTGGGGCAGGCAAGCCTCGTCTACGCTAAGGTTAACACCAGTTTTTAAAATAGCGCTGTTAGTAAGCGGGCTAACAACCAGTTCTGCCCCTAAGGACAAAAAAAAATGCTCCCACAAAACACTATTGTTGTAATACTCGAAAGACCGAGCAATTCCTATCTTCATTTACTTATTTTTGACCTTTACTTGCCAAATTATACCGGCGCTTGATATATAAATTTTTTGTAGGCTGCTTGTCTACGGCACAACCACATAAGCAAATTGCATATAATGTTTGTATGTTTAGTAAAAAGTTGTGCGAGTACAAAGAAACAGACCTACTGCTGTTAAGCGCTATAATATCAAAAGAAATTGCGTGTAATGTAAAAGACTCAGATACGCTAGAAGCACTAGGCGACTTTTTTACAGCAATAGGCTCTAACCTAACCCTAATGGTTAACCAACGCACAAGATGCAAAGAAAAATCAGATAACAAAAAATCAGATAGCAATTAAAAAAATGTTTGCAAAAGTATGCAAAATATGATAGAATAATTGTATAAAACACACGGGCGACAATATAAAAAAAGGAGTACAAAACCCAAAAGATAATTAATATAACTAGTCTTTTTCGGGTAATATCGTGGCAGGCTTCCACACAAGTCGGTCACACGAAAATAAATATGGGAATGAATATAGAATGGGAAAAGGTAAAAGAGTTTCACAAATTGTTTAACCACCCTTTTTCTGAAAGCCCAACTATGATTGATAGTGATATGGCTAAAAAAAGATACAACTGGATGAGAGAAGAAATAGACGAATTTTTAAGCGCAACAGATATAGTAGGGCAAGCAGACGCAATGATAGACCTTATCTATTTTGCGCTAGGCTCGCTTGTTATAATGGGCGTAAAGCCAGAGAAATTGTTCGATATAGTACATACAGCAAATATGACAAAAGTAGGGGACGGCGGAAAACCAATCTACAAACCAGACGGAAAAATCAAAAAACCAGACAGCTGGAAAGACCCACACTTGTTAATTAAAAAAGCAATAGAAGATATGAAAAATGAGGTATAAGCGGTCAGGGCTGAGCGAACAGTAGCGCAGAGCGTTGTTTTTAGCATATGGTGTTTATGAGAACACGTTTATAGGTTCAATTAAATTTTTTTAGTTTTTTCAAAAAAGTTTGCTCAAACGCTTGCATTTTTCTCGCATTTGTGTTAATATATATTTAACAACTTTAACACATAAAATATAATTGTTCGCGTTGTAGCATATCACATAAACAATGGTATTTACAAAGCAGGCAAAAAAGGGGAAAAATTTTATGAGCAAACAAAATTTAGTTTTACCAGTAGAGGGAGTAGAAGCAAGCCAACTAGACTTACAAAGCATAGAAGGCGGGGCTTCTCTAGCAAAGCAGACAGGTGCAGTACTAGCACAAATAAACGAACCACCACTAATAACTTTTAAAGACGTATCAAATAACAGAACATTCAAATTCTGGGACGAAGACACAGCAGTAAAATTTGTAGAAAAAAACTCTAGCAAATTTGCATCAGACCGCTTCGTAATGCTAGCAGATTAATAACATAGTACTTATTAAAACAAGGGAGAAAATATGAAAGAAAACAAAGAGCAAGGCTTAAAAATGCCAATAGCGGGTATTGAATTAACTAAACAACAAATGCAAGAAATAGAGGGTGGGTTTAATTTACCAGTTTCTTCTGAGAGCGCAAACAGAATATTTAATAGCAATTTCGAAGCAGCACAAAGAGAAGGTAGCGGGATAACAAAAAAAGTAGCAAATACTTCTTGCGGCGCTACAACAGTACGCTTTATTGGAGAAGGACGTCATTCGGGTTTTTCTGGTATCGCAATTAAAAGAGATGGTCAACTTTTGTCGTTAGATGTTAAAGACGGCAACACTCTACTTAATTATGCTTTTGGCGAAGGCACTCTGCAAAATATTTCAAGATAACTTACAACAACTTTATAACAAATAAAAAGGTTTTTCGGCTTTACGAGAAGCCTTTTTTCTTTGATAAACCTTTTTAATTTAGTCACAAATAATTGTGTTTAATTTTAACCCGTTAAAAATATTAAAATATTTGTTAAAAGTTTGTTCATATGCTTGACTTTTTTTTTTTTTGATAAAATATACCTATACACTTTAACAGAATGTTCATAATGGTAGCACGCGAAGTGGTGTGTTT
>WQRI01000062.1 GCA_009786825.1 Bacillota bacterium | reverse complement strand
CGTAGAGGGTGGCACGATACACGAGGCAGGCTGGAACAGATACGGCGGTTGGCGCATAGGTATATTATCCCATTGCAAAAAGCGCTATTACTACTACGCCCACCTAAGAAAAGACAAGCCCTTTTATAAAGATTACAAGCGCGGCGACAAAGTTAATGCGGGCGACATTATAGGCTATTTGGGCAACACGGGCTATTCTTACAAGCCTAATAGAAATATGGCAAGCAACCCACACTTACACTACGGGCTTCAGTTAGTATTTCACCCATCGCAATTTGATACAGATGAAAGGCAGAGCAAAAACGAGATTTGGATAGACAACTATAACCTAATTCGCTTTTTGCAAAAAAACAGAATGCAAGTAAAAACAGAAAACGATAAACTTATAGCCCAGCATACCAGAAAACCCATAAGCGAGTAAACCCCTATAAAACTTAACTAAACACACAAAGCCTTCAAAAGAGTAACAAAACTTTTTGAAGGCTTTGTCACATATATTGCCTAGCGTAGCATATATTATTATGAATTCTAAAAATAGGAGGAAACTTTAAATGGTTTTCAAAACAAATTTGGTTGTGCCTGCAACAAACGGCTATCAACTAACCGAAGCAGATATGCAAGATATCACAGGTGGCAGCGTAAACATCATAATCAAAAACAATGTAGCGGAGGCTGCAAACGCTGTTATCACGCAAAATATAGAGGTTAACGCAAACCCTGTAACAAGGGCTTCTACACTTCCTGTTATAACTGTAACACCTACATACCCAACTATCAATATGCCACCACCGCCACAAATACCGTCTTTGCCCAGTTACAATGGAAGCGCTGTTGTACCAAAACACAGCCTTCCGACTGAGTATGAACATAGTGCAACAAACGGGTTTCATTGCTATTAGGGTAGGAACATAATTTTTCGGTAAAATAAATTTTACCACAATTAAAAAAATAGGTTTAATTTTAAGCCTATTTTTTTTTGAAAATGCTTGTATTTTATTTTTAAATGTAGTATAATGATTAAGAAGCAACATAAAGTTCAAGTTAGGGCTTCGCTTCTTTTTGCAAAATTTATAATTTTTTGTTTATTTTCATATACTACATCTAGATTATTGTCATTAAACAACGGAGAAGTTACGTGTTATATTTACTATCTTTATGGCGAGTTTATCTTTTTGCCGTGATTCTAGCCGCTAGTTTTATTGCGCTTTTACATTATTTTCCAAAACACAGAAGGCTTACAATAATATCTTTTTCTTTCGTATCCATTATTGTTTTAGTGGTGCGGTTTATTGTGCGCATTTTCGAATATCCAGACCACCTAGACTTTATTCTAAAAGGCTTGCCTTTTCATATATCGGGCTTGTCTGCAATACTAATACCCATAATGGTTATAACAAAAAGCAAAATCTTGTTTAATTTTGTTTACTATATTTGTTTGCCCGCCGGAATACTACCGCTGTTTTTAGACCCAACCGGCACCAACCCAGTAGACTTAGAATGGCTAGGCTTTGTAGTGCCACACTTGCTGTATGCAATTATACCAATAGTTTTAATTGCGTACAAAGAGTTTAGACCACATTACAAAATGTTACTTTTGGTGTTGCCGTCTTTTATTATAGCGCTTACGGGCATACACGGGCTTAACCATTTGTTTGCGGCTATCTATCCGGTTGAAGGCTACCCAACAACTAACTTCTTTTTCTCGCGCTATCCGGGCGAGCAGTTTATTTGGCACCAGTTGCCAGATGCAGTTTACGAAGGCTCTTACTTTGTGTGGTCAGAGTACCCAATACTAAGCCACATATATCACTTTACAGGTTGGGGCGAGTATTTTTATCTGTTTGGCTTAATTCCTTTGCTAGCAGTTCTTTGGGGGCTGTTGTCTATACCTACTATTATAAAGGACGTAAGGTTTCATAGAGGCAACAAAAAAGAAGTGGAAGAGTTACTAGAAAACTGTATGCTTATAGACGACTTAGAAAATCAAGAACCATTGTTTGAGTAACGAAACTTATGCAACAAATTTCTATTCCGCTTCGCTTCATAAGGAAATTTTTTTGCATATAGTTTCGTTTGCGAAGTGCTACACCCGCTTCGCGATAATTTATATTTACTAATATATCAGGCATTTTAAAGGCATTCTTTGTGAGTGCCTTTTTTTCTGAAAAAAAATTTTAAAAAACTTTTGAAAAACAGTTGACTTTTGTTTGTTTTTTTGTTAACATATATTTAACAATATTAATACATTAGATAAAAGTGTTATCACACTAGACAATATGAGTTGCCTTGTGAGTATAGTAACAAGAACAACTCTGATAGGAGAAAGAACAAATGAGTAAACTGTTTTTGCAAAGATTTAAAAAAATGCTTGTAATTGTAACGGGGCTAGCACTAGCCTTTGGGGTTACATTTTTTGCACCACACAGCAATGGTGGCACTAATGCATTTGCGATAATTGCTAGTGAAGCAGGTGAATATACTACAGAGCAAAACCCAGAGAGTGAAGCAGGTTCTGAGAGTAATGAAAGTGAGAGTGGCTATGATTATGGCTACGAGAATGATGATAATGGTTACGACAATGGCGGTGGCTACGACAATGGTGGTTATGATAGCGGCGGTAATGGTGGCGACTATAATGATAACGGGGGCTATGATAATGGCGGTGATAACGGGGGTAGTGGTTGCGACAACGACACAGAGCCAACTTGCCCACCAATAGAAGCAGAAAGGTACATAAAAATAATACTTTTATGTCCGCACTATTTTGGCACAAAGCAAATTGTTAAAAAGCATAATGTTCTTATAGATGAAGCAACGGGCTTCGAGTTGCCGTGGCTTAGCAACGAATACTTAGATGGCGCAGATGAGTGGCTGTTTTTAGGTTGGAGTTTAGTGCCTAATGGCGATGTTATATTTAATGTTTGCACAGACCTTTTCTGTTTAGACACGGGTCACCTAACAGTAGTACTATTTGCATCGTGGCATATGGGCGAGCCTAGCACAAACTACATAGGTATAGCGGTACTTATAGTTGCACTAGCGCTTGCGGGCATAGGCTCTATACTAGGCATAACATCTGTACTTAACGAGCGCAGGTCTAGGTTTATAGAAAAAAGCCGCGGTAAAAAATTAGCAGACAGATGGGGCGGCGAGTAATTCAATTTTAAATGCTAAATTATAAATGTTAAATGGCTAAACTCATAAATTTCAAAACTTTTTAACAGTCTACAATAACTATACGCTAACCCCTAAAAACTTGCCCGCGCTAGCGGTGCAACAATTAAACATTTAAAATTTAACATTAAAAATTTTTAGCAAAGGCGTAAGTCGAAATGGCTTACGTTTTTTGCTTTTAAGTGTATTTAAGTTTTCAAGTTGCATACAATAGATAAGTAGAGAAAATATTAAGTGAGTGTGAAATAGTATGCAAACAAAAATATGTATAGATAGCAATAAAAGTGTTTACTTAGATTACATTAAAAATTATTTAGAGAACAACACAAGAAAGTTACTTGTTAAAAAAAGTGAGACAAACGGGCGCACTTGTTTATTAGTTTACGGAAGCGATAAAACAAACGCTGTGCTTTTAAAGTTAATTAAAGAAGCGATAGCAGATGTTTGCTGTACATTTTATAAATATAATTTTTTATCTAGCAAACTAAATCTGCAAGCAAAATCTAGTTTAGAAAAAGCAACCTTTTTAAAAGCACTTATATGCTTTGACAGAGACGGCGATATAGAAGAGATTAACAAACTGCTAAAGGTTACAGAAAAAGACACTTTGCAACTAGATGCGTTTATAAACTTTAAACTTAAAGAACTTAAAAATAGGTGGCTAGATATTATCCAACTAACAAACGAAAATATACGCTATCTATCTTGCCCAGACACATTTACAGAACTGCTGAAGTATTTAATAAACACAAACAAAGCAAAGCACGATGAAGTGCATATAGTGCAAAAAGAGGATAGGGTGTTTGTTTGCGACTCTAAACTAAATTCTCTAACTGAGGGGCAAACAATTTCGGGCTACGTTTTGGGTGAGATTAATAACTATTACTGTAATGGCGAGCGTAAAGACGCCCTAAAAATTTCAGACTTTGAGGGTAACGTTATTATGAGCCTGATAAATCTCTCACCCAAAAAAATAGTTATACACGAGAATGCGCTTGTGTCTAACAGAGAATACAAGATGATAAAAAATTTATTTCTAGACAGAATTTATTTTAGTAAAAAAATATAGCCGCCAACTTGCCTTGCTAATTACAATTGTCACCTTTCAAAAAATTTATCTATTTTAAAAAAACCCGCAAAATCATTTGTACAAACGCGGGTTTTTTGTTATAATTTATAGATAAGATAAATTCAATGGAGTTTGTGCAAATGATTAACATCATACTTAAAGATGGGTCTATTAGGCAAGTAGAAAAGGGGACAAGCGTTTTAGACTTTACAAAAACAATATCAGAAGGGCTAGCGCGAAGCGCAATTGTGGCTCGGGTTAGTGGCGCTTTGGTAGACCTTAACTTTAGATTAGGGGTAGATAAGTTACCCGCTTTAACAAATGGTAACAAGCCAGACCACTACACTTTCGAAGTGTACACTTTTGCAGACAAAGAGGGCAAAGAAGTTTTTTGGCACACCGCAAGCCACATACTAGCAAGCGCTGTTAAAAATGTGTTCCCTACAGCAAAACTTGCTATAGGTCCGTCTACCAAAAACGGCTTCTATTACGACTTCGATTTTGCAAAACCCATAACGCAAGACGACTTTAAAGCAATAGAAGAGCAAATGCAAAAAATTATAAAAGCAGACTTACCTATGCAAAGGGAAGACTTATCTAAAAAAGATGCCGAAGCGCTTTTTAAAGGCTTTAAAGAAAACTACAAACTAGAACTTATTAACGACCTTTATGCGCCAAACAAAGAAACTAACGAAAAAGCAAAACTCTCTAAAGACGAAAAAGTTGGCGTGTATAAAACGGGCGCTTTTGCAGACTTGTGTCAGGGTCCGCACCTTTTGTCTACCGGCAAAATAAAGGCGTTTAAACTCTTAAGCCTAACGGGCGCATACTGGAAAGGCTCAGAAAAAAACAAAATGCTATCTCGCATATATGGTGTAGCATTCGAGAAAAAAAGCCACCTAGACGAATTTTTGATAGCGCTAGAAGAAGCAAAGGCGCGCGACCATAACAAAATTGGCAGAGAGTTAGGCTATTTTGCAACAGATGAGAGCATAGGGCAAGGGCTACCTTTTTTAATGCCAAAGGGCGCTAAACTTTTTCAGATTTTATCTAGGTTTGTAGAAGATGAAGAAGAGAGGCGGGGCTATAAACTTATTAAAACGCCGGTAATGGCAAAGTCAGACCTTTATAAAATCAGCGGGCATTGGCAACACTATAAAGATGATATGTTTGTTATTGGCGACGAAAAAAAGGACAAAGAAGTTTTTGCGCTGCGCCCGATGTCTTGCCCATACGCATTTTTAGTTTACAAGCAAGGGTTAAAAAGTTATAAAGATTTGCCACTAAGGTATAACGAGACTGTTACGCTTATGCGAAACGAATCTAGTGGTGAGATGCACGGGCTTATCAGAATGCGCCAGTTTACGTTATCTGATGGTCACATAATATGTTTGCCAGAGCAAATTAAAGACGAGTTTAAAAGGGCGTTCGAGCTTACAAAGTTTTTCTTACAAAAGTTAGGGTTGCAAGATGATGTGTGGTTTCGCTTTTCTAAGTGGGATAAAAACAACAAGCAAAAGTATATAGACAAGCCGCGTGAATGGGAAAGCACGCAAAACCTAATGGAAAATATTTTTGCAGAACTTGGTATCAAGTACGAGACAAGCATAGGCGACGCGGCTTTTTACGGACCAAAACTAGATATCCAAACCAAAAATGTTCACGGCAAAGAAGACACTATTATGACAATTCAAGTAGACTTTGCCCTTGCAGAGCGCTTCGACTTAACATACATTGCGGAAGACGGCGCTAAAAAATACCCGTACGTAATACATAGAAGCGCGATGGGTTGCTACGAGCGTACAATTGCTATGCTTTTAGAAAAGTATGTTGGCGCATTGCCTTTTTGGCTATCCCCAACGCAAGTTAAAGTTTTGTCTATATCAGATAAATTTAATAAGTATGCAGGGGGTGTAGCCGACAAACTGCTTGCTAGCGGCATACGCACAGAACTAGATATAAGGGGCGAGAAAATAGGCAAAAAAATAAGAGAAGCCCAACTAGACAAGTCGCCCTATATGATTATAATAGGCGAGAAAGAACAAGCCGAAAAAACCATATCTGTTAGAAAAAGGGCAAGCGCAAATGACACCACAAACAACGACCTTGGCAGTATGAAATTATCAGACTTCACAAAACTAGCAACAGACCACCTTAAAAACTTCACGTAAGTTTTTGTAAAATCGTCATTCAAAAAACAATTAAAAAAACCGCGTAAGTTTTTTGCGCTTAGGAGAGTTAAAATTATGCAAAACAATCGCTTCGAACAAGCAGATATAAGATACTTTAGTAAAGATAACCCAACACAATTTACAGGTTATTACTACGGGCAGTATATTGTTGTTAATAATGTAAGGAACGCACACGGGCAAGGGACACAGTACAATATGCAAAACCAAGTAGTGTATAAAGGTAGTTTTTTAAACGACTATTGGCACGGCAAGGGTATTTGGTATTATAGTTGTGGCGGTTATTACGAGGGCGAATTGGCAAATGGAAAAGCGCACGGTTTTGGCACGCTGTTTTTAGATGGTAGTAAATATGAAGGACATTGGGAGAATGGAGATTTTAAAAAAGGCTCTGTATATTCTTTTGGTCAAAAACAAAAAGGTGAATTTTGCAAAACGAGTCATTCGTTAATAAACGGAACTGTATATAGTAAAAATGGTGATGTTTTTAACAGAACTGGCTATCAAGAAGGGGTGCTATATAATGGTACAGTACATCGTAAAGGTAAACTTATCTACAGTGGTCAGTTTTTAGATATTAGTTATAGCGGACACGGCGAGCAACATTTTACGCTGGGAAAATATACGGGTGGTTTTGAAAACGGAGAGTGGCACGGCAAAGGGCGATTCGATTTTGGTTTTTTTGATAATGTTTATTTTGAAGGCGAGTTTGTAAGTGGCAAGGCTAAAAGTGGCTATATTTTTTGTGGGAAAAAAAACGAAAAAGAACATTTAGACTTAACAAGCGGAAGTGCTTACTTAAACATTGTGGGTGGTGGAGTTTTTTTATACAGCGATATGCGTGTTTATTTACCTTTAAAAGCAAGTACTTACTATTTAAACGCTAACTGTGAGTTCGAAGGGCAAGTTTTACACGACAAACCGCACGGGCTTGGAAAACTTGTTTTTTATGATTGTGGCACTACTGTAGAAGGCAATTTTATTTTAGGCTTATCACACGGAGAGCTAGAAACCAAATTTTACGATGGTTCTGTTTTAAAGACTAATGCTGTTTTAGGTGAGGCTAGCGGTGTTGCTGAATATATTTTGCAAGATGGCACCAAACACGCTTTAAAAAGCGTTGGAGATAGGCGGGTTGGTCAGAACATTATACTATTAGGTAACAACAAATATATAGGGGATATTAAACATAACCACCCAAATGGACACGGCACAATGTATTATAATTGGCGAGAGAATAAAAAGAATATACGCTTTGTAGGCACTTTTATTAATGGCGAGCCATTCGAGGGTGAGTGGCACGGGGTGGCAGAAGGCTGGAATGTGGCAAGACCAACAAAGCGTGCTGTAGAAGAAATCAATTATACAGGGGGTAACAAATATATTGGCGAGACTATAAGAAAAGATGGTAAAAGATTGCGTCACGGACAAGGCGAATATATTTCTGCTGAAGGTACAAAATATAAGGGTGAGTTTGTAGAAGACAAGTTTGCGGGTATCGCGACTTGTCAGTATAAAAACGGAGACATATATGTAGGGAAGTTTAAAGATGGCTTAAGGCACGGTAAGGGTGCTTTTTATTGGACAAATGGCGGTGTTTATGTAGGGGAGTTTAAAGACGGTAAGTTTACTGGTTATGCAACAGAATATTATACTAGTGGCAATAGGTTTGAAGGAAATTTTAACGACTATAAAAAAGAAGGCAAAGGCACTTCATATTACGCAAGTGGAAATAGGATTGAAGGCAACTATTCAGGTGACAAACCCGTAGGTGTTTTTACATACTATTTTGCAAATGGCGATATTAAAACCGGAACATTTAAAGACGGAAAATTTGTTCCAGACAGCCAACAGCAATAAGAAATGAGAGTGGTAGCCAAAGTTTTTTTGTTAGTATTAAAAAAACTGCGCTCAAATGCTTGACTTATTTTTAAAGTTTTGGTAACATAATATAGTAAAGAAGAAGTGCCTGCTTCTCACCCGAGCAATTTTGTTTGACTTGGGTTGTGCTTTTTAAAAAATTCTGTTTGTGCTAGGCTTTGCGTGTGTTGTGCAAAGTTTACATAAGTGGTTGTGTATTTAAGCGTAGAGTAGGTACTTATGTATCTACTTTTTTTGTTTTGTAATCTTTATGTTATAAAATTTATCGCTAGACGCGCGTAGAACTTTTTTTGGGAGGTTTATTATCAACAGAAAACCAAATGTTAGCAACAAAAACCGCACGTTTATGAACGAGCAAATCAGAGAAAAGGAAGTTAGGCTTATCTCGGCTACGGGAGAGCAATTAGGCATTGTTCCGTCGTTTAAGGCAAAGGAAATGGCTTACGCTCAGAACCTAGACCTTGTTATGATTTCGCCAAGTGCTGTGCCGCCCGTGTGTAAAATAATGGACTATGGCAAGCACAAGTACGAGCAATCTAAAAAAGCGAAAGATGCCAAAAAACTTACCAAAACAAATGAGATGCGCGAAGTTTGGCTTAGTATGACAATAGACAAACACGACCTAGAGACAAAGGCGCGACACGCACGCAAATTTTTACTTAACGGCGATAAGGTTAGGGCAATTATCAGAATGCGTGGGCGACAAATTACTCATAGCAACCTAGGCATAAAAGTTATGGAAGACTTTTTTACTATGCTAGAAGATGTTGCGGCGATAGAGCGACCGGCGGGTACAGAATTCAGAAACATTATAATGATACTTACCC
>WQRI01000061.1 GCA_009786825.1 Bacillota bacterium | reverse complement strand
GTAGCATAGTGTTTAGTCTACCCTTGCATTATAGTACTAGTTTTAAGTTTAAGAAAACTTGCGCTTTTTCAACCAATTTGTACATTGTAATTTGTAATTTATTGCCCGCGCTAGCGGGTGTAGCCATTGTTCATTGTTCACTGTTCACTGTTCAATTTTGTTACTTGTTCAATTTTGTTACTTATTGCCACAACAAGTCTTATATTTTTTGCCAGAGCCACACGGGCAAGGTGAATTTCTGCCTACCCCTGTATCTGCGCGCTCTGGTACGTTTGCGCCACCGCCCGATGTTTTTAGGTTTTGTGGGGCGCTACGCCTTTGAATTGGTGTTCTGTTTACATCTGCTTTTATTAAGAAGTGGCAAACTGTGTCGCGTATAGATGTTGTAAGTTTTTCGAACATATCGAAGCCCTCGCGCCCGTATGCTTTAATTGGGTCTTGCTGTCCGTGTACCATTAGTTGTATGCCGCGCTTTAAACTTTCCATCTCATCTATATGCTCTGTCCACTTGTCATCTATTATGTCTAGCATTGCTATGCGCTCGCCCTCGCCGTAGTCTATGCCTTGCTCTTTATAAAACTCGAACTTTTCTTTGTATTGCTGAACCACTACTTCTTTAAGCTCTTCTATTTTTGCATCTATGCCGTGCTTTTCTAAACTTTCTACATCGAAAAAGTCGTACGGCTTGTAAAGAAGTTTGTCTTTAACAACCTTGTTAAGCGCTTCCATATCCCACTCTGATGGATGCTCATCGTACTCTGCGTGTTCATCTATAACATTCTCAACAAATGTTGGAAGCATTTTTAGAATGTTCTCGTGTAAGTCTTCGCCTGATAATGCCTTGTTGCGCTCTTCGTAAATTATTGTGCGCTGTTTGTTCATTACGTTGTCGTACTCTACTACATATCTTCTGTAAGCGTAGTTTCTGCCCTCTATTGTTTTTTGAGCAATCTCTATCATCTTTTTTGTTGGTATTGCCGTGTCTTCATCTGCCCGCATAAACGTGACAATTCTTTTTAGTCTCTCGCCCGCAAAAAGCCTTATCATATCGTCTTCTGCTGAGAGATAAAAAAGTGTCTCGCCCACATCGCCCTGTCTACCCGCACGACCGCGCAACTGGTTGTCTATTCGCCTAGACTCGTGGCGCTCTGTGCCTATTACATAAAGCCCGCCCTTTTTAATAACCTCGTTCTTTTCTTCTTCGCACTCTTCTTTAAACTGTTTGTAAAGTTGCTCGTACTTCTCTCTTGCCTGTAGTAATGTAGCATCATCTGTATCCTCGTGGCTGTCTGCAAACTCTACTTGCTCTTCTTCGTAGCCTAACTCTCGCATTTTGCGCTTTGCAGAATACTCTGGATTACCACCTAGTAAAATGTCCGTACCACGACCCGCCATATTCGTAGCAATTGTAACAGCGCCCAACTTACCCGCTTGCGCTATAATCTCTGCTTCTTGCGCGTGGTTTTTAGCGTTTAAAACTATATGCTTAATGCCGCGCTTTTTAAGTTCTTTAGAATGCTCTTCAGAACTCTCTACCGACACAGTACCAACAAGTATTGGCTGACCCCTTTCGTGACGCTCTTCTATGTCGTTCATTATGTGTTTCATTTTGGCTTGCTTGTTTATAAACAGCAAGTCTTTATTGTCTTTTCGCTGGCTTGGAATATTTGGCGGAATTATAACTACATCTAGCGCGTAGATGTTGTTAAACTCTGTCTCTTCTGTTTTAGCAGTACCAGTCATACCAGATAACTTCTTGTAAAGTTTGAAGTAGTTTTGGAATGTTATGGTTGCCATTGTTCTGTTTTCGTTTCTAACCCTTAGCCCCTCTTTTGCTTCTATTGCTTGGTGTAAGCCTTCTGAGTATCTACGCCCAACCATTTGTCTGCCCGTAAACTCATCTATAATAACAATCTCGCCGTCCAACACCAAATAGTCGCTGTCGCGCTTCATAAATCTATGAGCCTTAAGTGCTTGGTGAATGTGGTGGTTTAAGTCTGTATGCTCTATGTCTGAGATGTTATCTATTGCAAAATAGCGCTCTGCCGCCCCCGCGCCCTCTTCTGTAAGCGTTACGCTCTTTTTCTTTTCATCTACTTCGAAGTCTTCATCTTCTTCTAGCCTTTTTACAAACTGATTTACGCGCGCGTATAAATCGGACGACTTGTCCCCCGCGCCTGATATAATAAGCGGGGTTCTTGCCTCGTCTATAAGTATGCTGTCTACTTCATCTATAATTGCAAAGTCTAGCCCGCGCTGAACCTTATCTTCTTTGCGCTTTACCATATTGTCGCGCAGATAGTCAAAGCCTAACTCGTTGTTTGTTGCGTAGGTTATATCGCACGCGTAGGCTGCGCGCTTTTGCTCATTAGTCATACCCGGCACAACAACGCCAACGCTAAGCCCCAAAAACTTATGGATTTTACCCATCCACGCCGAGTCCCTTTTTGCTAGATAGTCGTTAACCGTAACTATATGAACACCATCGCCCTTAAGTGCAGACAAATAACTAGGAAGCGTAGCCACAAGTGTTTTACCCTCTCCAGTACCCATTTGTGCAATTCTGCCTTGAAAAAGCGCAATGCCACCCATAAGTTGTACGTAAAAATGCCGCATTCCTAAAACGCGCTTGCCCGCTTCCCTTACAACAGCGTATGCTTCCGGCATCAAATCGTAAATGCTCTCGCCGTCACTTAGCCTTTCTTTAAACTCTTTCGTTTTTGCTTTAAGCTCGGTGTCCGTTAGTGCAGAAATTCCGCCCTCTAGCGCTTCTATTTTGTCTGCTATTTTTTTAAGTGCTTTTATGTGGCGCTTGTTATCATCACCAAAAATTATGTTTAATAATCCCATTAAGTACCTCTTTTTTTTGAGTGTAGAGTGTAGAATGTAAAGTGTAAAGTGGTTAAATTCATTAAATGCTTTACTTTTGAACAGTCGCAAATTTTTACTTTTACGCATTTGCTCGTGAATACTTTGCCCGCGCTAGCGGGGTGAAATCACTTTACACTTTACACTCTACACTTTACACTAAATAATATTTTACACTAAAGTTTTAAAAATGTAAAGCCATTTTTACGCATATATAATTTGTTTTTACAAATGCTAAATTTATATATTTATAGTTATAAGGAGTTTTAAAATGTCTAAAAATAAGACCGACAGATTTACAGACCAATTTGTAGAAGGGCTTGGCGCAAGCAAGGGGCATTTCTGTATAAATTGTATCCATTTCAAGCAAGACTTATGCCAGTTGCTAAAGAAACAAGTAACCGCTAAATTTTACTGCTCTATGTGGAGTGAGAACATATTTTAGAAGTGTAAAGTGTAGAATATTTAGTGTAGAATATTTAGTGTAGAGTGTAAAGTGTAGAGTGTTTACACCGCTAGCGCGGGCAGTATTTGTTTGGCAAAATAAAAAAGATTAAGTTTTTACGAGAAAGTAATATCAAGCCGTTCAAAAGTAAAAGCATTTAATGAGTTTAACCACTTTACACTCTACACTTTACACTCTACACTCTCTCTAAGCTTTAAACCCTAACTCTTTCATTTGTTCTTTAAATTTGGCTTGGGGGCTTTCTGTTAAAAAATGTAGTAGCATACTATAGCGCTCTTTTGTGTAGTTGTTTTTTACCATACGCTTTAGTATGTCACTCTCTCCCACAATTACAACCATACCCTTAGCCCTTGTTATTGCTGTGTAGAGTAGGTTGCGCGTAAGCATCATATAACCCGCACTTACTATTGGAAGCACCACCGCTTGCCACTCAGAGCCTTGCGACTTATGTACTGTTATTGCATACGCTAGCATAAGTTGGCTTAGTAACTCTTTAGTGTAGGTTGCAACGCGCCCATCTTCCATCTCAACCTTTGCGCTTGTGGCATCTGTATTTATTTCTATAATAAAGCCGATGTCGCCGTTAAACACACCCAAGCCTTCTAGCCCGCCTCTTTCCCAAACTAAGTCGTAGTTATTTTCTGTGTGCATAACTTTGTCGCCTACCCGAAGTAGCATATCCCCCACTTCTAGTTGGGGCTTTTTTTGTCTTTTAACAACTTGTTCTTTACTGTCTGCCCACATACCTAACTTTTCTGTGTAGGGCGGATTTAGCAATTGTTGCAGTTGGGTATTTAAGTTGTTAACACCGCACACGCCTTTTTTAAGCGGGGCTAGCACTTGTATATCTGTTGGCAAAATATTTAAGTGAGTTGGCAAACGCTCTGTAACAAGCCTACTAGTTTCTGCTAAAATATCTTGGTGGGATATATGCTCTATAAAAAAGAAGTCTGTAGCATTTTTGTTGTCTACCTTTGGCATTTTGCCTTGGTTAACCAAATGGGCATTTGTAACAATTAGGCTGTTCTCGCTTTGGCGATAAATTTCTGTAAGGCGGGTGGTGCTAAACTTTTTAGACGCTAGTATGTCTGCTAGTATGTTGCCAGCGCCAACGGACGCTAGTTGGTCTGCATCGCCAACCAAAATCAAGGCGCAACCACGCTTCAGCCTTTTAACAAGGTGGTTCATTAAAAACGCGTCTACCATACTCACTTCATCTACTATAACGCAGTGTGTGTCTAGAGATGGCTGTATTTCCCCACCCCTGTTGCTTGGGTCTAGTTCTAGAAGTCTGTGAATGGTTTTGGCCTCTACCTTTGTGCTTTCTTCTAGTCGCTTTGCTGCCCTACCCGTTGGCGCACACAAACTGAAGTATGCGGTAGATTTAGAAACGCTGTCGCTATCTAGCAAAGCCCTTGCGCCCAGCACATAAATTATGCCCTTTATGATTGTGGTTTTACCAGTACCCGGTCCGCCCGTTATTATAGACACGCCGTTTATGCAAGCCTCTAGTATTGCCCTTTTTTGTGTTGTGTGCAGAGTTATTTTGTTTACGCGCTCGTACTCTGATATTAGGGTTTGTATGTCTTTTTCTTTTTGCGTTGGGATAAAGTCGTCTCTTAGCCTTTCTAAAAGGTGGGCTATGTTTTTTTCTGTGCGATAAAACTCTATGCTTGCAACCGCCTCTATGCTCTCAACCTTGCTATCAAGCTTACTATCACCCACCGTCTCATCTGCTTTTTTTGTGGCTTTAGACACGTTAAGTATTTTAATTGCGCCGTCTAACTGCATTCCCGTTAAAATCTCTTTAGCCATTGTTTCCATAGCGCCAAACGGCATTTTTAAAAGGTCTGCCGTATTCTCTATAAGTTTTTGCTTTGGCAAGTATGTGTTGCCGTTAGATATTGCCGCGTTTTTTAGTGTGTAAACAAGCCCCGCACGTGCGCGCTCTTTACTGTCTGCCGGAAGCCCCAAGCCCCTTGCTATTTTGTCTGCCGTTAAAAAACCTACGCCATCTACATCTTCTACAAGCCTGTATGGGTTTCGCTTGACAATATCCTCTACCGCGCCACCGCCCGCCTTTTTTCTGGCTAGAAATGTTGTGTTGTCGCGCGGGTCGTACGTTTTGTAAATTTTAAGCGCCAAGTTTATACTCATACCCGCGCTTTGCAAATACATTATAGTCGCTTGCATCTCTTGTAAGTTAGAGAATTGCTCGCCAATCTCTTTAGCCTTTTTTTCTGATATGCCCTTAACCGCCTTAAGTTTTTGCGGTTCGTTTTCTATAATTTTAAGCGTGTCTTTGCCAAACATCTTCACGATGTTTCCTGCCGTTGCCGGACCAACGCCCTTAATAACCCCGCTTCCTAAATAGTTTTTAACAGCATCCATCGTGGTTGGCTTTTTAAGAGTGGCGCGCTTAACCCTAAACTGATTGCCATACTTTGGGTCTATAATAAACTGCCCAAAAACTTCTGCATCCATACCATCATGCACATCGCCCGCAAAACCAACACAAGACACGGCTGCCTCATCTGTTTTCAACTCGAAAACCGCAAAGCCGCCCTGCCCTTTGTAAGTAACACTTTTTATAACACCTTTTAAATTCTGTTCCATAAATTTTTTATTGTAAAGTGTAAAGTGTAGAGTGCTTCTTTAAGTTTAAAGTGTAAAGTGTAGAGTGTAAAGTGTTTACACCGCTAGCGCGGGCAAAATTAACCAGAACCTTTTTTTGAGCCGTTCAAACGCTTTGCACTTAATGAGTTTAACCACTTTACATTTTACACTTTACACTCTACACTAAATTTTTTACACTTTACACTTTTTCCGCAACTCTTCCACTTTATCTACCACTTCCCACGGCAAGTCTGCCTTACCAAAATGCCCGTACGTTGCCGTTTGTCTGTATATTGGGCGTTGCAACTCGAAGTGCTGTATAATTGCTTGTGGGCGCATATCAAACACTTCGGATATAATTTGCTCTAAAATTTGGTCTGCATCTATGCCACTTGTTCTCTTTGCTTCGCTACCTTTTTTTGAAACACTTGTGGTTTTTTCTGAAGCCTTTGTACATTGTAATTTGTAATTTGTAATTTGATTTGTCCCGAATGTATCCACATAAACTGATACCGGCTGAGCCTTGCCTATTGCGTACGCAATTTGAACCTGCACCTTTTTTGCTAAGCCCGCCGCCACTATGTTTTTGCAAATATAGCGCGCCATATAAGCACCGCTTCTGTCTACTTTAGTTGGGTCTTTGCCCGAAAACGCCCCGCCCCCGTGAGAATACCCGCCGTAAGTGTCTACAATAAGTTTGCGCCCCGTAAGCCCGCTGTCTGTGCTTGGTCCGCCCTCTGTCCATTCGCCCGCTGGGTTTATATGAAAAATCGTGTTTTTATCTAGCAACTCTTTCGGAATAACTTTTTCTACCACGTGCTTTATCAAGTCTGCCTTTAGTTTTTTCTGACACGTGTTCGGCTCGTGCTGAGTAGATATTACAATTGTATCTACGCGGCGCGGTATGTGCTGAGTGTAAGTGGCGTGCTTAACCACCTCGTACTCTACAGAAACTTGCGTTTTGCCATCTGGGCGCAAGTATGCAAGCGTTTTGTCTTTGCGTACTGTCGCAAGCCTATGCGCTAACTTATGAGATAGCATTATCGGAAGCGGCATATACTGCCCCTTATACTCTGAAAACTGCTCGCTCTCATCTGTTGCGTAGCCATACATCATACCTTGGTCGCCCGCACCTATTTGGTCTAGAGAAGCGTTCAGCGATGAGCGATGAGTTTTTTGCGTTACTTTGCTAGATATAATATCCTTTTGCCCCTGAACGCTTCGCTGTATGCTGTTCGCTGTTCCCTTACCGCTGTTCGCTGTATGCTGGTCTCTAACCTCTAAACTTTTGTTTACCCCGGCGGCTATCTCGCTGCTTTGCTCGTTAATTGCTAAAATTACACTACACGTGCTTGCATCAAAACCATATTTCGCGCGCGTGTAGCCTATGTCTGCAACTACGCCCCTTACAACTTTTTTGATATCCACGTACGTGTTTGTAGTAATCTCGCCAAATACAAAAATTAGTCCCGTGCTGGCAATTACTTCACAAGCCACGCGGGCAGTCTTATCGTTTTGTAATATGGCGTCTAAAATAGCGTCTGCTATTTGGTCGCACATCTTATCCGGGTGTCCTTCCGTAACACTTTCCGATGTTTTTATTAACCTTCTGTTTGTTTTTGTTTTTAAATTATCCATTGTATCCTTTTTTGATTGTAAAGTGTAAAGTGTAAAATGTAAAGTGGTTAAACTCATTAAGTGCAAAGCGTTTGAACGGCTTAAAAAAAGTTCTAGTTAATTTTGCCCGCGCTAGCGGTGTAAACACTTTACACTCTACACTTTACACTTTACACTTTACACTTAAAGAAGCACTTTACACTTTACACTCTACACTTTACACTACTCCTGCAATATACTCGCTGGTATATCAAACTTCACATCTCTCTCTTTATACTTTACAAACTTGCCTTGCCACTCTAGGTGAATCGTGCCAAGCTCGCCATTTCTGTGCTTTCTTATAATAAGTTCGGCTTCATTCGCCATTTGCTCTTGCTTTATCTTGTCTGTCTCGTACAGCGCTTGTCTATGTA
The DNA here is from genome assembly GCA_009786825.1 of Bacillota bacterium. Lineage (GTDB taxonomy): Bacteria > Bacillota > Clostridia > Christensenellales > WQRI01 > WQRI01. The sequence goes on along the minus strand of WQRI01000061.1, from coordinate 1,356 downwards.
AAAACGCAACAATATCCGCGTCTTGCTCTATAGCCCCGCTCTCTCTTAAGTCAGACAACACCGGGCGCTTGTCCGTTCTAGTCTCTAGCGCTCTGTTAAGTTGAGATAGCACTATAACCGGCACGTCCAACTCTCTTGCAATAATTTTTAAACTGCGCGACATCTCAGATAACTCTTGCTGTCGGTTAGAAAAGCCCCTAGCCCTATCACTTAACATAAGTTGCAAATAGTCTATCATAATAAGGTCTAGCCCCTTCTCGCGCTTTAGTCGCCTACATTTAGACAAAATTTCTGGTGGCGTGATTAAACTGCTGTCTGCCACATATATAGAGCCGCCCTCTATGCTTCGTTGTGCCGCAAATATTTTTGCCCAATCGTCGCCCGCGTTACCGCGCCCGTCGCCCAGCCTACCCTTGTTCGCCTTGCCCATATCTATAAGCGCGCGCGAGGCAAGCACTCTCTGCGCTAGTTGCGTAGCCGGCATCTCTAAAGAAAACACCGCAGTCTTCGCGCCATAATCTAGTGCCGCATTAGCAATTATATTCATAGCAAAAGCCGTTTTACCAACACTTGGTCGCGCCGCAACAATAATCAAGTCGCCCTTTTGAAGCCCGTTAAGCAAGTCGTCCAACTTGTGAAAGCCCGTGCGAAGCCCCCTAAGCGCGTCCTTATCTTTATAAACCGCCTCCCACCTAGCAATAGCCTCCGCGCTCGCCTTAGAGAAATGCTCTAGGGTAGAACGCTCTCGCCGCTTAGAAATCTCTAAAATCTTACCTTCCGCAAAAGATATACAGTTAGAATAATCTTCAGCGCTGTATACGTGTTCTGCAATTTCGTTACACGCATTAATCAAAGCGCGCGCAACAGAATGCTTCTTAACAATATCCACATACGCCTTAAAATTTATGCTAGACGCCAAAAAATTAGCAAGGCTTGTAACATACTCTATCCCGCCAACTTTTTCCATCGCGCCAAGCCGCTCTAACTCGGCACAAAGCGTAACAAAATCTAAAGGCTTGCCCTGTCGCGACACATTCTCGCACGCCTCAAAAATCGCCCTGTGCGACGGGCTGTAAAAATCTGCCGCGCCAATCTCTTGCAAAATGCTCATAGCCGCAACATCGTTTATAATAGCACAGCAAATAACCGCCTGCTCTGCCTCCAAATTATGCGGCATACTCCTAATCCGAGACCCCGCCCCGCCACTATTGTTACTAACACTCATATATCAAACCCTCGCTTTTAAAACTTAATACCAGTTGCCCCGCCAACTACCATAGCCCAACCTAAACTGCCCAGCCCGCCACAGCCCAACCCTATAGCCCAGCCTAACTATCCGACCCGCCACAGCCCAAA
>WQRI01000060.1 GCA_009786825.1 Bacillota bacterium | reverse complement strand
GCCGTTACAGGCTACTAGTGCAAAAACCATAGATAAAGCAATTGCACTAATTACTAAAAGTTTAAAAAACTTTTTTCTCATTGTGTTCTCCTTTTTTTGCGCTTTGAGTTTATTTTTAACAACCTTTTTTAAAACCAAAGTAGGTTGCAACAACAACACAAACTCACATTTGAGAGCATAGGTTTACATAAAGGTTGTTAGCAAAACGCAAAAAGGCACACTAAAAAAGTGTACCTTTAAAATTTATTTAGTTTTAGTACATTAAAAATAGCAACAGCAAAAACTGCTTTTGAAAGCCTTAAGCAACTAAATGTATTGCTTGCTTGCTTGCTTGCTTGCTTGCTTGCTTGCCACTCCTAATCCTACCATACTTTTATTCTATCATATTTAACAAAATATTACAAGCGTTTTAGCGCATTTTATTTCTAGAAAGGTTTTTTTAATTTCGCGGAATACGGCGAAATTAAAACCTAGGTTAAACAATTTAGCGCTTACGCTCTTAGGCTTAGGGCTGTTTTGATTATGCGTTTGAAGTTGTCTAGTATTGTTGTTCTTTTTACATCTTGCGTTGCTAGAAGGTCTATTTCGCTTTGCACTTGGCTGTCTTGTATTACTCTTACGCTTCCTACTTTTTCTGCTTTTTTAACTGGCGCTTTAACTGAGTTTGGCAAAGTGAAGTCTAGAGAGTAGTTTTGCTTCTCGCCCTTTTTAGAGAAAAGGTATACGCATCTTGCCGGTATAACTTGTATTTTATCTGCCTTGCCGTTTCTTACTGGTAGCCTAACTTCTAGGGCTTCTGTGCTTGATAGAATGCGCCTGTTCTCGAAATTAGCGAATGCAAAGTTGAACATCTGTTTAGCGGCATCAAACCTAGCGTCAGACGTCTCGCCCGCTATAACAACAGCAATCACGCGCATATCGCCGCGCTTGGCGCTTGCAGAAATACAATGTAAACTCTCTGATGTGAAGCCCGTTTTTCCGCTGTCGCAATCTTTATAAAATCTGATTAGTCTGTTGGTGTTTGTTAGTTGGGTTGTTCTGCCTGTTGGGTGGGCGAAGTCTTCTAGCCACACGCCCGTGTCTTCGTAGTATAGCGGGTGTTTTAGTAGTGCTTGTGTCATTTTAGCAACGTCTCTTGCTGTTGAGTACTGACCCGGTCTTGGTAAGCCTGTCGCGTTTGTGAAAACTGTGTTCTCCATACCCAGTTGCTGTGCGCGCTGGTTCATAGCCACAACAAAGGCTTCTTCGCTTCCTGCTATGTGTTCTGCGACTGCTACGCTGCTGTCATTAGCGCTTGCTGTAACAATGGTTCTTAAAAGGTTGCGTAGTTTGTAGGTTGCGCCCGCTTCTAAAAACGCTTGAGAGCCACCCATACTAGCCGCAAGTTGACTGATAACAACATCGTCGTCTGCGCTTATTGCACCTTCATCAATCTTTTCGTATGCAAGTAAAAGTGTCATTATTTTTACCATACTTGCGATTGGAAGTTTGTTGTCTGCATCTTTTTCGAACATTACTGTGCCTGTGTTATAGTCTTTTAAAAGCGCAGATTTTGCGTTGATTTTAAAAGTTAGTGCCTCTTCTACAGATGCAAAAACTGTAGGCTCGCCCGCCGTAGTTTGTGTCGCGGTTTGTGTAGTGGTTTGTGTAGTGGTTTGCATTTGGTCTGCTGTGCTGTCTTGTTGCTTGGTAGCAGTATCTTGTTCCGTAGCAGTATCTTGCCTTGATGCGCTTGTCTCGCCTTTAGGCTGGTTAGTATCTACTTGCTGTGCGCTAACTGCCGACATAGATATAACGGATATCGCAACAACAAAAAGTAGCATAACAGACATTATTGTAAACAAAAGTTTTTTCATATCGTACCTCTTTTGGTGTTAAATTTAATTTCTTTTAGTATTAGGCATTTACAAATTTATATACACGCGCTGTGCTACACAAAAGCAAAAAGTGTTTTTTTTTAGTATAAGGGTTCGCAAGGCGGGTAGCATTCATTTGCAAACCTACCATATAATAATTTCCTTGTGAAGCGAAGCGTAACAGAAATTTGTTATGGCATTGCTTTACCCTTCAGAGTACAGCCCCAACAGAAAATAAAAGCACAAAAATTATAAACATCTCAACTAAATAAATGGCAACAGTCAGCGCAAAAACTAGCAGAATTCTTTTTACAAAAAATGGAATTCCGCATTCTGTGCCAGATAGGCTTGCCGTGTTTCTTAAAAGTATACACCTATTTAGGCTTGCTACGCTGCCCGATATAAACATCAAAAGCACAAGTATGTTTATGGGTAGCACTATAATTATAAGGTTAACGATGCCCGATGTGCCTAGGTGGGCTATTAGCATAACGCTGTCGTATGCTATCGCGTAGCCTCTGTAGCCCACTATAACAAACAAAATCGGTATAGTATAGATTGTCCAGCCTAATAAAAAAATGGCGATAAAAACGACGCTCGCGTTAAAAACATTTGCGATAAAATAAGATGTTAGCGTAATCTGCCCCGTGGTCAGTAAAAAAAAGTTTGTCTGAAAAACGGGCAAAGAACTATACACAAGCACATACTCGTACGGCGCATTAAAAGCGGCAAACAGCCCAAGCGCGCAACCAACAATAGCGCAAAAACAAAACAAAAAATACTTACCACTATTAATGTTATAATGATACTTTATCTGCTGTCGCAAACCATATATAGCCCTATTAGAAGAAAAATACCCCATACACAATTGTATGAGATATTTTGTAATGTTATGTAGAAGGCTGAATTATTCTGCGTTTTTGTTGTTGTTATTTTTGGTTTTAGTTTTCTTTTTGGGGGTTAGACCTTGTTGTTTTAGGGCTTTGTTTTGGTAGTATTTGGCGAAGAACATTTGTCTGTTAGTGTAGACTAGTGCGAAAGCGAGTGAGCCTATTACTAGAGTCATTAAAACTCTTATTGCGTGTTGGTTATCGTTTAGGCTGGGGCTGTTTGGGTTATTTGGGTTTGTATTGCTGGGGTTGTTTGTGTTGTTTGGGTTGTTTGGGTTTGTGATTGGCGGTTGTGGGTTTCCGCTGTTGCCGTTGCCGTTGCCGTTGTTTTGATTACCGTTGTTATCGTTGCCACCGTTACCACCATTGTTGCCGTTATTGTCGTTGCCACCGCCTTTATTGTCGCAGTCTTTATCGCAAGTGTCGCTACAGTCGCAATTGTAATTGTTGCAAGTGCCATCGCACTCGCATTTGTCGCACTCTGTATCTTCGTAACAATCTTTACAGCCATTGTCGCAGTCATTGCTACAGTTGCACTCTTTCTTATTGTCGCAGTTATCCTCGCAACCATAGTCGCAATTNCTATTTTTGTTACAAGTGCAGTTTTCGCATTCTTTTTCACACTGTCCGTAGTAGTAATCGTAGCACTCGTAATCGCACCCACCTAGTTTGTCGCAGCACGTTGGCGGGTTTATTAGCGTGATTGATATCGTTGCCGTTAGAGATGTTTCGTAAAAGAAACAGCGGTTGGTTTGAAAAATTATGTATATGGTTAGAGTTGTAGGTGTGGTTTCTTGCTGAGTTGCCCTACTACTAAACCCACCACTTGCACCACCATTTATTCCACCGCTTGCACCGCTACCTGCCCAACCATTTGCCCCGCTTGCCCCACCGCCAAGTAACAACGAAAAATCTGCGCCCTCTACCAGCCTTATATATAAACCCCTTGTGTAAGCGGTTGTTCTTGCCCACTCTACGCTAAAAAAGTTTGAAAACTGATTAACGCTTCCTACATTAAAAATTGAGAGATATCCGTTTGGAACAGCGCTTGTGCTGTTGGCAATTTTGCCTAAGCCCAAAATATAAAAACTTGGGCTTGACACTAAATTTTTTACACTCACAAATTTATACAAGCCGAATTCGCCCGCTAAGTTAGACGCCTTACAAAACAACTTGTTGCTCTCTAGGTCTAAAACAAAATCTACGCTCTTTGTTGCTGGCGCGCAATTAGTAATTATTATTTGAAAATATACTGTTATGGGCGCACCCTTATGCGTAAAGTTTCCCGCGCTAGTCATATAAGCGTCTACAAGGGTTAGCACAACGCCAACTCGCCTATCAACGCAAATGTTGCCGTTTGGCACATCAAACACTTTTAGGCTTCGCCTCGCGCTTAAATTAAACTTTAAAAAGCACTCATATTTTCTAATTCCGATATAGTTGTTAAGGCGGTACTCGTCATTTGAACTATTACTTTGCACCGAGTGCGCGCCGAAAAAACTAATCTCTGATATTTTAAGTGTGTCTGAATTATCGCCATCAAATATACTAAATTTGGCTTTTAGTTTACACGATGTAAATAGCACTTCCCCACCCATATACAAATACAAATTGTACGTATGTTTAGCAAGGGTTAGTTCAGAATTTTTGATGTATATATAAAACCACGTATCAAAAAAATGAACTTGGCTGGTTGGGCTAGTGGGGCTGGTCGGGCTATTATGCTCTAACCCTGTCTCTAATTCTGCACCAAACTCTAATTCTACTTGCGTGGTAACCTTTACGCTAAACAAAACCCTTATGGTCACATAACTTCTGTTTGTGTAAAATATTTTGAAATAGCAACTATCGGTTATAGAATTTTTGCAACCCGAGATAAAAGTAACCGAACTCAATGCATTATAATAATCACCCTTGTAAGCAAGTGAACACTGCAAAATATTTATTGTATGCGTATTGTTCAAAAACGAAACTATGTAGAATAACGGAAGCCTTGCAGAACCATAAGACTTACGCGACATCGGCGGTAGATTAAAAACATTGTTGCTTACACTAAAAAAGCCCTCATAATTTCGCTTGTCGCTTTGTTGGCAAACAACAGCAACAGAACTTGTATTATTTTGATATTGCGCGTTATAATGCACGTTATAGTGCGCGCTTGCATAAAGCCTATTCGTGTCCAGCCTATCAAATCTACTAGCCACCAAAAAACTCGCTAAAAGTAAAAAAGACACACTCGCTAAAAGCATTATTAATAGCCTAGTGGTCTTTTTATTGTTGCCGACAAAGTCGGTCTTTGCATAAATTTTATAAGAGCCTACGCCATAGGATAAAACTTGCCTGTTAAGCCTGTAGTTATTTTTCACTTTAGTATCTCCTCAAAATTAATCCCCATCAAAAACACTAAAAGCAAATTAAATAAAAAATCTATAACTACATTTTATCGCAAATTTCGACCAAAATCAACAAACTGAAAATTAAAGTTATTAAATTTCTATGTTTTTTTCAAAATAAGTACAAATTCACCCTAACACTACAGCAAAAGCGGTCGGTTTTGAGTAAACTGTATACCTACTTTTTAGATTTTGTTGATTTTGGTTTTTCTTTTGTGTCTGCTTTTGGTGTGTCTGTTTCTGCTTCGTCTGGTGTGTTTGGCTCGTCTGATGGCTCTTCTGATTTTGGTGCTACTGCTTTTGCGCCTCTTTTGCCTTTTGTCTTTGGCGCTTCTGCTTGCTCTTTAATTGCTTGCTTTACCTTTGCTTCTATTTCTTTTGTAAGTTTTTCGTTTTCTACTAACAAACGACGCACGTTGTCTTTGCCTTGACCCAGACGCTCTTCGCCATACGAAAACCAAGAGCCTGCTTTTTGAATTATGCCGTGTTCTACCGCCAAGTCTATAAGACCACTCTCGTTAGAAATTCCCTCGCCGTATAAAATATCGAATGTAACCGACTTGAAAGGTGGCGCTAACTTATTTTTAACAACTCTAAGTTTTGTGTTGTTTCCTATAACTTCTGTGCCGTCTTTAATCTGCTCGCCACGCCTAATATCCATTCTAACGCTTGCGTAAAACTTTAGCGCCTTACCGCCCGTCGTAGTCTCACTTAGGCCATAGCCACCTATCTTATCTCTAAGTTGGTTGATAAAAATTAGGCACGTTTGTGTACGACCTATATGAGCCGTAAGTTTACGCAAAGCCTGTCCCATCAAGCGCGCCTGAAGCCCCATATGGCTATCCCCCATCTCGCCCTCTAGTTCTGCACGCGGTGTAAGCGCCGCAACGCTGTCTACAACAACTAAGTCTACCGCGCCCGACTTTATAATCTCTTCGCAAATCTCAAGCGCTTGCTCGCCGCTGTCTGGCTGAGATACAATCAACTCGTCTAAATCTACGCCTAAAGCCGCCGCGTAAATTGGGTCTAGCGCGTGTTCTGCATCTATAAAAACTGCCTTGCCGCCAAGTTTTTGCGCCTCTGCAATTATATGTAGCGTTAGCGTAGTTTTACCAGAAGACTCGGGTCCGTATATCTCTACAATTCTGCCGCGCGGAACACCACCTATCCCCAGCGCATTATCTATAACGAATGCACCGGTTGGAATAACGTCAATGTCTTTTCTTGTAGACTTCTCTCCTAGTTTAACAATAGCGCCTTTGCCATACTTTTTTTCGATATCCAAAAACGCTTTTTCTAAATTTTTTAGTTTGTCGCTCATCTTGATTTTTCTCCTTTATTTTTCGTAAACGTAAAACGTATGCTTTACGCCTTTATTTTTTACACTTTAATTTGTTTTTTCAATTTGCTTACTCTAGTTTCTATTATACAACTTTTGTTGAAATTTGTAAATAAAATTGCTGTATGTTTTCTAAATTTTATTGCTATGCACACAAAATTTATTGTTATACGTGGCGTACTTGTTTGCTATGCGTGGCATAGTACTATGCTTTTGCTAAAGTTTACTTATTTCGTCACCCTCTAAGCCTAAAGCAAGTGTTTTACCACCTTTATAAAACACTAAATCCTTTTCTGTTATCTGACCAACTACGGCAACTTTAATTCCGTGCTTTGTTAATTTGCTTATAATACTATCTTTATCCTTTGCCGTAAAAAGCAAAGCCCCGCTTGAAATAAGTTTGTATGGGTTTAAATTTAAATGCTCGCAAATTCTTTTTGTTATAGCCAAAAGTGGCATTTCATCTAAATTAACTTTTGCGCCAACACCGCTTGAGGCGCAAAGTTCTGCTATAGCGCCAACAACGCCACCCTCCGTTATGTCGTGTAGCGTAGTTAGAGCAATTTCATTTTTTTTGATAAGCCCTATTATTGTTTTGCAATTGTCTAGAATGCAAATTTTGTCTATAAGGCTTGCCGCTTGCTCTATTTCCTTTTTTGTAAAAGTGTTACACGAGCCACCCGCGTTATTATTGACTGAGCCACCCAACTTACTACCAGCCGAGCCGTTTGCAGATTTACCCGCAACCACCAACCTATCTGCATAATCGTTTGCAATTATGCACGTGCCTTCTAGCGCTATGTAGTCTGTTACAAATATATACTCACCCGCCTTTGCGGTTGATGTTTTAAGTGGATAACTATCTTGCTTGCCAATCATACTGCACGATATTACCGGGCGCGTAACCGCATCGGTAAACTCTGTATGCCCACCTATTATCCGTATGCCCAAATTATCTGCCGAGCGCTTTGCGTCCGTCATTATTTCTTTAACACTATCAAAAGTTGCGCCCTTTGGCATTAGCACAGTAAGTGTAGCATACAGCGGCACGCCACCACTAACCGCAATGTCGTTAGCGTTTATCATTATTGCTATCTGACCAGCCTTTGTGGTTGCAGCAGTTATCGGGTCTGCTGTAACAAGCATTAGCCCATTAAAACCCTTTATCTTGCTAGTATCTATAATACCCGCATCTTCACCAATGCCCGACTTTAAATAAACACTATCGTCATCGTAGCCATTTATAATTTCTAAAATCTGCTTTAACTGTTTAAGTGGTAACTTTCCTAACATACACAAACCCCCAACTTCTAAATATGTACTTATACATACTACTATGCCTAGCATATTACTGTGAATTTAGGCTTTTTAGATAGTTTTTGCTGATTCTTAGCAACATTTCGCTACTACTGCCCGTTAGTGTAAAATTAAATGGTAATTGACCCGTGGGCAACTTTTTAAAACTCGGCAAACTTATACTCGGCAAGTCTAACAGGTTTGCAAACATACTGTATATGTCTGCATACTTGTATTGTTGTCCGCGAACACCTTTGCCATTATCCTTACCTTTATCTTTTTCGTTGCCTTTATCATATTCGCCTTTGTCATTTTCTTTATCATTTTTATTTTCTTTGCCGTTATCGCTTTCTTTGTCTTTACTTAAAGCGCCTAACCTTATTGGGTAAAACGGGGTTGTGGGTGTAAAAATTATATCACACTTTTTAAACGCCGCATCTGCTTGCAACTTTAAGTTCGCTAGCAAGGTTTGTGCATTTAACTGCATTGCTTTGTCTTTACTGTAGGCTTTGCCGCGGTTGTACCTTGCCCTTGCTTCCGCACCCAACTTACTCTCATCTAAAGCCGTATCTAAAGCAAACGTTTCGTAAAACTCTGTGTTGCCTAAAATATCGTATATCTCTAGTGTCGGCTGTATGTCTAGTTTTATATCTACAAAATCTAGTTGCACAAAATCTGCCGTATCTGTATCCGCCGAACCGCCTAGGGTGGCTAGCGCCTTTAGTGTTTGTAAACTTCTGTTAAGTATAGCAACCTTTTGTTCGCGACCCTTTGTTATAAAATTATAGTGTGAGATATCTATACCTATTACAATTTTTTTGCTAAGCTTATTTGATGGTGTGTTTGTTTTTTGATTTTTCCCGCCTTTCGTTTGCGAAGCAGAACTTGTTTGCGAAACACTATTATAAACCTTTATCAAGTCGTCTATGTTGCTAGACAAAAAACCTATTTGGTCTAAACTTTTTACGTAGTGGTGAACGCCCCTACTATATGGCATATCTTTACTTGAGGGCTTGAAGCCGATTGTATTTGTGAAAGACGACGGAAGCCTTATAGACCCGCCCGTATCCGTAGCAATACTTACATTGCATTGTAGCGCTGCCACAGCATTAGCAGAGCCGCCACTAGAGCCACCCGCTACCAAGCCCGTATCCAAAACATTTTTCACAGAGCCGTAGTATGATGTTTCGTTAGTTATGCCAATGCCTAACTCATCTAAATTTGCCTTGCCAACAATAATTGCACCGCAAGACAAAAGCCGTGATACAATTTCTGCATCTTTTGGCGGGGTAAAATTTTCGAACAATTTGCTTGCGCCAGTCGTTTTGCAAAAACTTGTAAATATATTATCCTTTATAGAAACTACCGCGCCAAATAAATTACCTAATTTTTTGACATTAACATCAACATTACTAATAGTATTATCTATTTGCCTAGCAACTTTTAAAGCCTTATCTTTAGTAAGCGAGATAAAATTATTTAAGTGCGCTGTGTTTTCTATATGCTTAAAAAGTTGTGTTGTATATTCAACACAAGTAAATTCTTTAGCAAGCAATTTGCTTTGTAAGTCTGAAATTGTTAATAATTTATTCGCCATACCCCACAAACCATACTACTATGTGTGCCATAGTAGTATCAATATACTGTTTTTTTGCTACGCTTGACCACCCACTACGCCCACTACCCTTTACTTACTTGCGCCTTCCAAGCCTTTTTGCGATTAATTGATGATTGTTTTTAATTAAGGTTTTCTTTTATTATTGCTTCAAATTCTGGCTCTTCCATTATTTGAATGCCTAGCGCATTTGCCTTTTCTAGTTTAGAGCCGGCCGCTTCGCCCGCAATTAAAATGTTTGTTGTTTTACCTACACTAGATACAATCTCCCC
>WQRI01000059.1 GCA_009786825.1 Bacillota bacterium | reverse complement strand
CGCACGGAATGAAGCAAAAGATAGCAATTATGGCAGCCCTTATACACAGCCCAAAAGTTTGGATACTAGACGAGCCACTAACGGGGTTAGACCCTAACAGCATATTCCAAGTAAAAGAGACAATGCGAGAGTATGCGGCGGCTGGTAATATAGTTTTCTTTTCATCTCACATTATGGACATTGTTCAAAAACTATGCGACAGAATTGCAATTATCAGAAAAGGGCAGGTTATAGCAACCAAAAGGGTTAGCGAGATAGAAGCAATGGGCATACCGCTAGAAGAGTACTATATGTACGCAATAAAATTCGGGCGAGTGCCAGAAAGCAAAGAAGAAGTAAAAGCAGTACCACTAGAAGAATTGGTATTGATAAATGCTTAGATTAAAGTGTAAAGTGCAGAGTGTAAAGTGTAAAGTGGCTTCACACACGTTCCGTGTAAAAAATTTAAACTGATAGAAATAGGAATTTATATGGAAGGGATAATTTATAAAAAATCATTTGACTTTGCTGTTAGAATTTATAGACTTTACAAGTACTTGAAAGATGATAGAAAAGAGTTAGAGATAGCATCGCAGTTATTAAGATGCGGAACAAGCATAGGTGCTAATGTTTCAGAAGCAAAAAATGCCCCAAGCAAAAAAGATTTTAAAAATAAAATGAATATTGCACTAAAAGAAGCAAGAGAAACAGAGTTTTGGCTTAGGCTTCTTAACGAAGTTGGACTTTTGAAAGACCTTCAATACGAAAGCATAATTATTGACTGTAGCGAACTAATAAAAATACTTGTATCAATAATCAAATCTTCTCAGAATTAGCAAATTTAAATCTAACAAAATTGTAAATTATAGCGTTCAAACGCAAACTAATTTTATGAGTTTAACCACTTTACACTCTACACTTACACTTTACAATAAATAAAACACCGAACAAAATTATAAAAATTGTAAAATTCTAACGTTCAAACGTAAATTGATTTTATGAGTTTAACCACTTTACACTTTACACTCTACACTTTACAATAAATAAAACTATGGATATAACAACACAACAAAACGTAGGGCAAGCGCAATATCCCGCAGATTCGCGGCGCGTTAGTACGGCTAGCAGTTTTAGGACGCTAGTGGCTATGCAATTGCGCGAAAAGGCAGATTTAAGTTTTACAAAAAACTTCCGCTCTTTTATAATGGCGGTTGTGCCTAAGGTTTTGGTTTTTGTTATGGCTGTTGCTATATTTTACGGGCTGTTTTGGTTTGCGCGCCACACGGGCATTTTTGGTCACGCTACAGTTCATATAAATGTTTTGGTTTTAGTTTTTACAATTATAATGCTACTGAGCATATCGTTTACTACAAACGCCCTAACCAAAGCGCTTTACCTTAGTTTCGACAATAAAATTTTACTAACACTACCGGTTGCAACAACACTAGTTTTTTTCTCTAAACTAACTGTATACTACATTTTAGAATTCAGACGCTCTTTAACTTTTGTTATGCCCGTGTTTATTGGCTTTGGAATGATAAGGGGTTTTTCGTTTTTCTACTATTTGTTATTGCCCGTATCGTTTTTGGTAATTTCTCTACTGCCTGTTGTTGTTGGTGCGTTTTTATCTATCCCGCTTTTATACGCTATTGTTATAATCAGAAAAAATAAAATTCTACAACTTGTTTTGTCTGTTACAACAATTATTTTAAGTGTGTTTTTTGTTTTTTGGCTAGCAAGTTTAATACCAGAAAATTTCGATTTCTTTGGTCATTTGCGCCAGCATATGGAAACAATAAACAATTTTTTTGCAAACTTTAGGTCTACCTTTTTTATGTTTGCTTGGCTTGTAGATATGGCGGTGGGGGACGTTGGGTTTAATTATCATAATTTAATCACGGCGCGTGGCATAAGTGTATTTTTTGGGGCTTTAGCCTTTGCTTTAGTGTGCTTATCTGTTGCGTATATAGTTGTAAGGCCATTCTATTTTAAAATGGCAACAAAGTCTACAGAGAACGCGGGCGCAGAAATTATAAGCCAAAAACGAAACGTTAAACTAACCAGTTTTTACTCTATACTAAAAAAAGAATTACTTTTAAAATTCAGAACTTCGGGCGCACTTGCACATACTGTATTTGGGGTGGTGTTTTTACCATTTGCTATATATTTACTTAACAGAATTTATGGTATGATGAGTACAAACCACTTAGGCGATATAGTGTCGTTAACAACAAACTTTTTTATAGTTATACTTTTTGTACTAACCCAAAACATTATTTCCGCTGCCATATTTTCTAGAGAAGGCAAAGCAGTATACATTATAAAAACTACGCCCGACACAATACGCGCTAACATAATTGCCAAAATGCTTTTAGATGTTGCCCTTATAAGTATATCACTACTAATAACTGTTGCTATAGTTGCTAGTGCAAATAATTTGCCACTTGTTATGAGCATACCATTTTTTATATCCGTGTTGATGTTTTCTGTTGGGCATATTTGTTGGAGTATACAACTAGACATAACAAACCCACAACACAACAAAATTATAGATGGCGTACACGAGACAACAAACCCAAACGAATTAATCTCACTAGCAATAGCCCTAACCATAAGTGCCATAGTTTCTTTGGCGGCTGTGATGTTTATGTGGCAAGACTTTACAAGCACGTGGGTCAGAATTTTAATTGTAGCAACAATTTTTGTTGTGCTTAGAATTTATTTGCTTATTCAAAACGCAAAAGTCTATTTTAAAGACGGCGCGGTGGAAGAGCGAGAAAAAAAAGTGGAGGTTCCCCCCTTATGAGAAAGCAAGCCTATATAATAATGGGAGTTGTTTATTTTACATCTATACTATTTATACTATTTTTCGGCTTCAATTTTTCAGTTGTAAACCCAGTTGTTGTTGCAACAGACATACGCTTTACAAACCAAGAAATTACGCAAACACCAGATGTACCAGAAAGACATATTTGGATTAGGACTGCCGAACTTAATAGGGGAATTAATTCTCCGCAAGGTGTTTTTGTACTACAACTTAATTGGAGAGTAATGCCCGACAATGTAACAAACAGAGATGTTAATTTCTTTTTGTTTGCTGACCCACAGTTAATAGACCGCGTAGAGTTAGATGAGACGTGGGGAAGGCTAATATTTACAGGGCTTATACCTTCCCTTAATATAAGAGTAGAAAGCGTAGATGGTAGTATGATATATGATAACTTGCTAATATTAATTATGTAGAAAAACACCGTGTAAAAATATTTATAAATAACAAATCCAATATAAAAAAACGTCACAAATACTTAAGTTTAATTATATTTGTATGGTGACAAAGGAGAAACAAAAATGAAAAAACAAAACAGAAAAGTTTTGAGCTTGCTTATAGCGTTATCGTTAGTGTTTTCGCTATTTGCATTCAGCGCGTGTGAGAATTTAGAAATTCGCACATCCCCTTTTAGTACATTCGATTTTGTTGCAGGCACTTATATAACTGAAGTTCCATTTGGCGAACAGCCAGATTTTAACGGAACGGAAGTTAGAATTGCTTTTGCAGACACAGAGAGAGCGCCGGTTGTTGCTACATACGCGGGCGGTGTATGGGCTAACAAGCCGGAAGGTGCTACAATAGCACTAAGTTTAAACACAAATGTTGCAGGTGCGCAAACCCTTACAGCAAACATAGAATACAGAGGGTTTAACGCAAGTGCTACAAGGCAAGTAATTGTAATCTCTTATGGTGCTACTGATATCACGGCGCTTATGTTGCCAGCATTTTTAATAACTTATACGGGAAATATTGCTACAGATGCACAGAACGAAAGAAACAACTTTAAAAAGGCAGATGCTGGTTATTACGTTGGTACAGCAAACAACTTTGATTTCTTCCCGCAAATATGGGCTATAGACCAAGGCTCTCCGCGTACAGTTCCTGTTGGTGGCTTTACACCAGATGTTAGCGTTTACAAAAGGGTTGGTGATGCAGCGTGGGATACTATCACAACACCTTTACCGGCAGAAAACCCTTACGTAACTGTAAATGCTCGCCTAGGTCAGTTTAGGTTTACAGAAGCGGCAATTGGTGATGACATATCTTTCAGAATTGTTCAGTCTATCCCTTACGAGTATATATATGAAGATAATAGGGCGGTAGTTTTACCAATAGCATTAGAAAACGTAAGAGTTGTAGATGCGTGGAATGCAACCACAGTTGCTTGTCTTCGTTTGTTAGATAATAGGTATGCTACTCATACTGCGGGCTATGCAGTTCCGTTTAATAGGGGAAATACACCAACTAGAGATGTATGGCTAACTGTAAGCCCAGAGAGAGAGATTAACGGGCTTGTGTTGCATAACACTATGACTATAACAGCGGCGCACCTTCCGCAAAGAACAGAGCAAGGGCTTTTGGTTCCGGGGGCTACAGGTCCGCTTATCAGAAATGGCTTTGTGCTTTTTGAAAGGCTTCTTAAGTCAGACGCTACTACAGACTTTAACTTTATAGGTAACTTTTTTAATATATCAACAGCACAATTACCAAGAGTAAGTGGTGTAACGGGTGCTTTAGGCGGGCAGCTTTCTCAGGCAAGTTTATTTGCGTTTGATAATTTTTCAGAAAATTATGCTATAAATGTAAGAAACTTTAGTGCTACTTCTAATGTAGTGCGCTCTCCTTTCGCGTCAGATGCAGCGGGTATAACTTTTGCTTATATTGGCGGTAAGGTTAATGTTACAAATGCAATTATTACAGGGCATCACATAGTGTTTAATGTTTACGAGAGAATGCAATATTATCACGATGTACAAAGGGCGCACTTAACAGCAAGGTATTTAAGGGCGTACGATGCGTGGTTTGGCTTTGCATATGTTCACGATGCTAGAATAGATATATACAATTCAGATATACAAGATTTTGGCGGACCGGCAATTGTAATTGCAGACTCACCGGGTAGAACGCATCACGATATATTACTTCGCTCTTACAACGCGCCAGAAGTAAGCGTTACAGATTCTACAGTTGCTTCCTTTGTTACAGGCGCAGCCCCTTGGTTTGCTTTACACGGGGTTACTCCATTATTTACACAAGTTACAGATTTAGAAACGCTACTTTTTAGAAATCCAGATGCTTTAGGTGGTTTCAATCGCTCTATTTTTACACCAATACCTGTAGATTTCGGACCACCAATTTGGGCGCACAATATTTTGGTTGTTTTCCAACAAGACCCAGAAGACCCAGTTTGGGCTTTAGCTCCAGACCACGTTGCGACAGGCTTTTTCAGAGAAAGAACAACAACAAACGGTGTTGCGGGTGAGTGGTCGTATGTTCTTAATTTGGGCTCTCACGCGGCTAGTGAGGGTGTGCGTGCTGGTATGCAAAATGTAGTAAGCACACAACTTGGTGGCACTAACCTGCAAGTTGGTGATACAGTTCTTAGGTTTAGCACAGACTTAGTAGGTATAGTAAACCCGCTTCAAAGAGCCACGCTTTTCCCGCAATTAGATATTCCACAAAACCAACTAACTGTTGCTACTACAAATAGAAAGGGTCTTTATATTCAACAACCGGGCGGTTTTTGGATGGCAATAGGTATGGAATTGTTCAATTGGACACCACCGCAAGCCTAAGAAAATTGCAGTTTTTAAATCAAATCACAAATCAACCCAAAACAACAACTAAAAAAAGTGCGGTTAAAATTCTAACCGCACTTTTTTAGTTGTAATTAATCACAAATTATGCTATAATTATTTATGGAATAGACTAATTAAATTCGTGGGGAAAGGTAGGTAAAATTATGGTAAACTATGAAAAAGCAAAAGGGTTGAGAGACCCTATCCTTAAGTCAAAGTATGAAAAAACAAAGGCACTTTCAAAACTTATGGCGGAATTACAAAAGGGCGAAGATAGTATAAAAGCAGGTCGCGTTTATTCTTGGGAAGAAGTAATGAAAAAATTAGGTCTTGATTATGAGCAATAGTTTACGTTGAAAATATAATTTAAAAAGATTAGTTAAAATGGTTGACTTTGGGTTTTTAATTTGGTATACTTGTAAAGGTAGAAACCTTTACGTGTGGCTGTGGTGTTATGTTGCTAGGTAAGTTGTGGGCTGGTAAGGTAGTTTTTAAAACGTATGAGTTTAGAGAAAAATTTGTAAAAGGTATGAGTTTAGAGAAAAGATTTGAAGTTGGTAAGTTGTTAGAGTTTTATGGGGCTTTGCTTAGTGAAAAACAGCGGGGCGTTATGGAGCAATATTATTTTAACGATTTGTCGCTTAGCGAGATTGCCTTACTTCTTAGCAGTACGCGCCAAGCGGTAAGGGATATTATTGTTAGGGCAGAGAGCAACTTAGCAGATATAGAGCAAAAGTTGGGGCTAGTTAAAGATAACGCTTTGCTTAAGCAAAAATTGCAAAAGTGTTTAGAATTGTTAAGCGCGGGCGAGATAGACACTTGCAAGGCATTGTTATCTGAGATTGGCAATTTATAGACAGCCGTTTTATGTATGGCGGGCTATCAGAATTAAGGAGAGTATTTAGATGGGGTTATTTAGTAGTTTATCAGAACGTTTATCACATATATTTTCTAAGTTAACTAAGCGCGGCAAACTTACTGAGCTTGAGATAAAAGAGGCTATGCGCGAGATTAGAATTGCGCTTTTAGAAGCAGATGTTAACTTAAGTGTTGCTAAGCAGTTTATAAGGGCTGTTAGTGAAAAGGCGGTTGGGGTAGATATTTTAGAAAGCCTTACGCCCGGTCAGCAAGTTATCAAGTTAGTTAATGAAGAACTTATAAGCCTTATGGGTTCTACGCACACGAAACTTGCAATAGCGCCATCACCCCCAACTGTTATTATGATGGTGGGTTTGCAAGGGGCTGGTAAAACCACAATGTGTGGTAAGCTTGCTAAGATGCTTGCTAAGCAAGGCAAAAAGCCGATGCTTGTTGCGTGTGATATTTACAGGCCGGCGGCTATAAAGCAGTTGCAGATTGTGGGCGAGCGTGCGGGTGTTAGCGTTTTTGAAAAGGGTACGCAAAACCCAGTTAAAACGGCAAAGCAAGCGCTTGCAGAGGCAAAGCGCCTTGGCTACGATACGCTTATAATAGACACGGCGGGTAGGCTTCACATAAATGCCGAACTTATGAAAGAGTTAAAGGATGTGAAGGCAGAAACCAAACCGAACGAGATTTTACTAACAGTAGACGCTATGACGGGGCAAGATGCCGTGACAGTAGCAACCAGTTTTAACGAGCAGTTAGACATAAGCGGTGTTATACTAACAAAGTTAGATGGCGATACGCGCGGTGGTGCTGCGCTGTCTATTAGGGCTGTTACGGGCAAGCCTATAAAGTTTACGGGTATTGGCGAGAAACTAGAGGATATAGAGGCGTTTCACCCAGATAGAATGGCGAGTAGGCTTTTAGGTATGGGTGACGTTTTAACTCTTATAGAAAAAGCGCAAGACGCGATGGATGAGAAAGAGTTAAAAAAACTAGAGAAAAAGTTTAAAGAGCAAAAGTTTACACTAGAAGATTATCTAGCGCAGTTCGACAGCCTTAAAAAGATGGGCAATGTAGAAGACTTGATGGGTATGATTCCCGGGCTTGCAAAAAAGGTTGGTAGGGGTAAGATGGAAATAGATGAGAGCCGCCTTGCCAGAATGAAAGCCATAATACAAAGTATGACGCCCAAAGAGCGCAAAAACCCAGAGACTATAAAGGCATCTCACAAAAAGCGTATAGCAAACGGAAGCGGCACAAGCATACAAGAGATAAACCAGTTGTTAAAGCAATTCGAGCAGACTAAGGGGCTTATGAAGCAGTTTAGTGGGAGTGGGAAGCGTGGTAGGCGCGGGTTGCCTTTCTAAGCGCTATGCAATGTAGAAATTATAATGTACAATGTACAAATTACAAATGTTACACGCATAAAGAACAAAACTTTTTGACAGTTTCAAATTGCTGACTGTTCAAAAGTTAGATAATTTATGTGTGCATCATTTGTACATTGTAATTTGTAATTTGTAATTTGTAATTTGTAATTTTTCAAATTTATATTCAAACAAAACAAATACAATATACAAAAGTTATGCGAAAAGCATATCACGGAGATTAACAAAAATGGCAGTTAAAATCAGACTAACAAGAATGGGAGCAAAAAAAGCTCCGTTTTACAGGATATCTGTAGCAGATGCCCTAAGCCCAAGAGATGGCAGGTTTATAGAGCATATAGGTTATTACAACCCTATGACAGAGCCTGCAACAATTAAAATCGATAAAGAAAAGGCACTAGCGTGGCTTAGTGATGGCGCGCAGCCTACACAAACTGTAAAGGATATTTTCAGGCGCGAGGGTGTTGCGCTAGAGCAAACAAAAAAGCCAGCAAAAAAGCCTCGTGTTAAAAAGAAAAAAGAGCCAAAGCCTCTAAAGCCTAAAAAGAAAAAGGTTAAAGAGCCAGAGCAAAAAGCAGAAGAGCAAGCAGAGTAGGAATATAGAATGTAAAGTGTAAAATGTGAAGTGTAGAGTGGTTTCACCGCTAGCGCTAGCAATATTTACTTTGCAAATTGCACGCAAGTGGAAATTTAAACTGTCAAAAAGAACTTGCATTAAAGGTTTTAACAACTTTACACTTTACATTTTACACTTTACACTAATAATTAATATGGAAGAACTTATAAGATACTTAGTTGCTTCTTTGTTGCAAACTGATGAGAAGCCAAACATCGTTATAGACGAAAAAGCCAAAGAAGTTAAAATAAAGGTTACATTACCATCTAAAAACTATGGTAAACTTATTGGTAAAAACGGCAAAATTGCTAACGCTATTAGGATAGTTTTAAAGGCGTGTTCTAATAAGTTTTATGGGAATAAAAAACTTTACGTAAATATAGGCGAATAGTTTTATGAAAGATAATTTTTTAGATGTGGCAAAAATACTTAAGCCTGTTGGGCTTAAGGGCGAAGTTAAAATCAAGTGTTTTTTAGATAGCATAGACTATTTGAGCGATATTAAAAGTTTGTACTTAGAGCCTTGCGATAAGTCTGAATTTTTAAGCGCAAAAGTTAAGCAAAAAAGCGGTACGCACTCAAAAGGTGGTATACAATTTATACCGCTTAAAATTGTTAAGTTGCGCAAAAAAGACAATGAGTTTGGCTTTGTGTATTTAGAGGGTGTAACTGGTGTGCAGCAAGCAGAGGCTTTGAGAGACAAGCCTCTTTATGCTATTAAAGATGAAATTCCGCTGGGCGAGAATAGATATTTTATAGCAGACTTGCTAGGCTGTATTGTTTACGACAGCTCGGGTAAGGTTATAGGCGAAGTGGCAGACATAGATAACTTTGGTGCGGCAGATGTCTACACAATTGTAAGTGGCGACAAGCAGTTTATGTTTCCGCTAGCAGACCACATTATAGTCAGTATAGACCCAACAAAAAAAGAGATTGTACTAACAAACGAAGTATATAATATGCTTGTAGAATAACTCTGTGTAAATCAGAGTAACACGCTTTATGCTTTGTGCTGACCGCTGAATACTAGTTACTAACCCCTGAACCCTGTATGCTGTATGCTGAACCCTATACACTTATGAGAATAGATATTTTAACACTTTTTCCAAATAGTTTTTCGGCTTTTGATGAGAGCATTATTAAGCGCGCAAAAGACAAAGGACTTGTGGATATTAACTTGCATAACTTTAGAGAATACTCTAACTGCCCGCACAAAAAGGTAGACGACTATATTTTTGGCGGTGGGGCTGGTATGCTTTTGGCTTGTCAGCCTATAGTAGACTGCATTAAAAAAGTTGACCCAAACAACAGCGCTTATCGTATTTTTTTGTCGCCCAAGG
>WQRI01000058.1 GCA_009786825.1 Bacillota bacterium | reverse complement strand
AGTTTTGCTGAGCATTTGTTGGAAGAGAGCCACTATACGCGCCCCGAAAATTTTGAAGGGCATTTAGTTCCGCCCGTTTTACTAAGCGGTAACCATAAAGAAATAGAGAATTGGCGACACTCTCAAAGCATAAAAATAACAAAAGAGCGCCGCCCAGATTTATACAAAAAACATAAAAAATATGGCAAGAAATAGATATATTGGTTGGTTTCCCGGTCATATGAAAAAGGCTTTACGGGAGATTAGCGAGCGGTTAAAATTAGTAGATGTTGTAATTTATATGCTTGATGCAAGAGCGATAGGCAGTTGTATTAACCCAGAGTTAGACAAACTTATTGCGGCTAAAGACATACTTTATTGCTTTAACAAAGCAGACATTGCTAATGCGGGCGTTACAAAAGAATGGGCGAAGCATTTTGCAAGCCAAAATAAAAATGTGCTAGAACTTAACAGCCTTAAGCAAAACTCTGGCGCAAAGGTGCTTGCCGAAGTTAATAAAATTATTGCACCAAAACTAGAGCGTAATAAAACGCGCGGCATAAACAAAACGTTTAGGCTTATGGTGGTGGGCATACCAAATAGTGGCAAGTCTACGCTTATAAATACAATTTGTAAAGGCAAAAAAACTGCTACTGGGGATAGACCGGGCGTAACGCGCGCGCAACAATGGGTAAGGGCTGGGCAGTACTTAGAAATTTTAGATACGCCCGGCGCGCTTTATCCTAAATTTTTGCACCAGCAAATTGCTAGACACCTAGCCTATATCGGAAGCATCAATCCAAATATTTTAGACTATGCAGAACTAGGTATGCACTTTTTGCAAAGACTAGGGGTGCTGTCTGATAGACAAACGGATATAGTAAAAAACTTGAGTGAGCGCTACGGAATAAATTTAGGGTCGCAAAGTGAAGAGAGTTTACTATACGATGCTTTGGGCGCAATTGCAAAAAAAAGGGGCGCTATGCTTCGTGGGCAACCCGACTTAGAGAAAGCAGCGGTGTTTTTACTTAACGACTTTAGAAGTGGTAGACTAGGGCAAATTTCTTTAGACATAGTGGGGGAAGAATTGCCGACAGACGAGGCGCTTGATATATAAAATTTTTGCCGGTTGTTTGCCTACGGCAATCCAAAGGTCAAAAATTTTTTATATATCTGCGCGCCAGCGAAGGCTGTGTCCTAGCGGACAGCAAAATAATTAACTGAAGCCCAAAGGAGATAAAATGCAGACTAATTTTGAGTTTGACTTAGGTTATAAAAGGCAGGGTTATAATTTGATAGCGGGCGCGGACGAAGCGGGTAGGGGTCCGATTGCCGGACCAATAGTTGCGGCGGCTGTTATTATGCCTTTAGGCGAGCAGATTGAAGGTATTACAGACAGTAAAAAGTTAACCGAGCAAACCAGAGAAGTTTTGTATAATGCTATAATAAGCAAGGCAGTATGTTATGAAGTTTGTGTTTTGAGTGCTGCGCACATAGACAAAGTGGGCATACAAAATGCAAACATAACTGTTTTACAGCGCGCAATTTTAGGGCTGTCTGTTAAGCCAGATATTGTGCTTGTAGATTATTTGAAGTTAGGCGACTTAGGTCTAAAAAGCGAATCTATAACTAAGGGCGATACAAAAAGTTATAACATTGCGTGCGCTAGCATAATTGCGAAAGTGACTAGAGACAGAATAATGCAAGAGTTAGATAAAATACACCCGCAATATTTGCTAGCAAAGCACAAGGGCTATGGGACTTTAAAGCACAGAGAGTTAGTAAAGCAGTTTGGTATGCTTGCAGATTTACACCGAAAAACTTTTAAAATGTAGTAGCAAAAAGTTTTTACTTGCGTTGGGCGACTTGTTGTAGCATAAAAAAATAATCTCTTGCTTGCAAACAAGAGATTATAATTTTTTAAAACTGACCAAGGTGTAATTCTAAACTGACCAAAGTGATTGTTGTAGTATTAGTTACGTAGTGTTCTGATTTGTCTTAACAGTGCGTCGTCCTTAGGTGCTATGCGCGCGGGAGTAGGTGGCTCTGGGCAACGTTGCCCGTGTAAAAGGCCAGATATTTGCCTGCCTATAAATCTTAGCGGGCTAAGCGGTGTAAATATTTCTACAGCAAAAACGCACGCTACTGCTACTGCCACACCTATTCCTATACCGCCACCTTCTATGTTTTGCATCTCAGTATTTGCAAGTTGCTTGCCACTATTTGGCAATTTAATAGTTAAATTAAAATTAGACATTTTGTTTTTTCCCCCTTGTTGTAACCACAACAAGGAAGCCCTTAAGGCAACTTTACGTGATTACAAAATTGATTTAAGTAATTTTTTGTTGTTATTTATATTATAGCATAAATGTTAAAAATTTACAACTATTTATTCTAAAAAATTAGAGGCGAGTGGTAAAAAAATATGAACAATATCTCTAAAGGTAAGGCAGGGGAGGCTTTGGCTGCAGGCTACCTTAAAAAGCATAAATACAAAATTTTAGATACAAACTTTAAAACTAAACTTGGCGAGATAGATATTGTTGCGCTAGATAAAAGCAATAAAAAAATGCCCTATGTTGTGTTTGTAGAAATTAAAACAAGGGCATCAAATATATACGGACTACCTTCCGAGGCAGTTAATATAAGCAAACAAAAAAAGTTAACTCTAGTAGCCGAGCAGTATATTTTGAAAAACAAGTTGTTTTATGGGCTTATGCGCTTTGATGTTATAGAAGTAGTAGAGAACGACATCAGACACATTAAAAACGCGTTTGATGCTTTGTATGATTAAACTTGTACGGCTAGCCCGATATTATGATTAACTGATGTTTTGTATGGCTAACTGATTTTTTTGTATTACTCAGATGTTAGTTACGCAGAAAAAAACCTTGTACGGCGTTCCACATATGTTGGAACTGCTCAGACTCCATAGGTAGCCTTCTAAGTGCCATTTTTGCGCTATCTATGTGCAACTGCATTGCGCGCCCATTGCTTTCTAAAATGCCGTTAATGGTAACAACGTTTTTGTGAAAAACTTCAGTGGCGCGTGAAACAACTGGTGCTAAGGTAGGTGCTAGGGCAGGTGCGGCAATCGGCGCTGCAACTACTTTAGTAGTTTTGGCGGTTGGAAATATTAGTGGCGCAATAATTGGGATAAGTAAAATTTTAGGTGTTCCACCCGACACATTTTGCATTTGCTTATCGTTAATCTCGCATCCGCTAGATGGTAAAATTAATCTCTCAGGCATATAAAAGCCCTCCTTTTAATTTTTCTAGCTCAATGTTTTTTAAGTTGTTAAACAACTTTATTCTATTCTAATTGAGTTTGATTCGTGCAAAACTGTTAGTGCAAAATGCACGCGAGAATATATGTACATATACTCACAATATACATATGTGGATACATATTTTATCATATTATTACAAATCTTGCAAGCGTTTTCACAAAGTTTTTTATTTTTTCATAAAGTTACACGCGGGTAACTTTTTGAGATGTAACTTAAAAGTTATCCACATTCATTTTTAGCGGTGTGGTTTTTAAGAAAGTTGCGACAAACACTTGCATTTAATTTTTGTTTGTGGTATACTTAAAAGGTTAATAAATGCTTTGCACCTCTTTTAAAAATGTGCAAGTAAATATAGCATAGTTTGTAAGAGTTTGTAAGAGTTTGTAAGAGTTGGTTAGGGCGAAAGTAAACGTAGTCTAGCCAAATTAGGTTTGATGCGGTTGACACAGACCACACACAACAGACCATACATAACTATGAGTTTAGGAGTAAAAAATAATGAACGATTTAATTAAGCAAATCGAAAAAGAGAGTTTAAAAGAAAATCCACCAAAGTTTAATGTTGGGGATACAGTTAAAGTTTTTGTAAAAGTAGTTGAGGGCAATAAAGAAAGGCTTCAAGCGTACGAAGGCGTTGTTATATCTAAAAGCGGCGGCGGAAGTGGCGAGACTTTTTGTGTAAGGCGTATATCTTTTGGTATAGGTGTAGAGCGTACTTTCTTACTACATAGCCCGCGTATAGACCGCGTAGAAGTTGTTAGAAAGGGTAAGGTAAGGCGCGCTAAACTTTACTATCTAAGGGGCAGAACTGGTAAGTCTGCAAGGGTTAAAGAAGCAAGAGACCCTCGCCCGCCAAAAGCAAAAGCGGCAGTTAAGTCTACTATGCCAAAGGTGGAAGAGCCAAAGGGTGACGCACCTGCTAAGGTTGCACCAAAGGCTACTGCTGTTAAGGCTAAAGCACCTGCAAAGGCTGTTACTGCGGCTACTAAGGCAAAAAAGTAATTTTTTTCAGACACTTATAATAGGCTATATGCTTTGTACATATAGCCTATTTTTGAACAAATCAATTTGTACCAAACCGAAAAACTTAGACACTCAAACACTTGCGCATTTAATCGAGTTTAACCATTTAACATTAACCATTTAAAATTTAGCATTTAACATTAAAACTATGGATAGAATAAGCAAAATCAGAAATTTTTGTATAATAGCCCACATAGACCACGGGAAGTCTACGCTTGCAGACAGAATTATAGAACTAACGCAAACTGTTGCTGCTAGAGATATGCAAGCTCAACTCTTAGACGGAATGGATATAGAGCGCGAGAGAGGCATTACTATAAAACTTCAGCCCGTTACTATGAAGTATAACTTTAAGGGGGTAGAGTATACCCTAAACCTTATAGACACGCCCGGTCACGTAGACTTCACTTACGAAGTGTCTAGAAGCCTAGCCGCTTGCGAGGGGGCAGTTTTAGTAGTTGATGCATCTCAAGGCATAGAGGCACAAACACTTGCAAATGTTTATTTGGCGCTTGATGCGGGGTTAGAGATTTTACCCGTTATAAACAAAATAGACCTGCCACAAGCGCGCCCTGAAGAAGTGCGAAAAGAGATAGAAGATATTATAGGGCTAGATGCAAGCCTTGCGCCGTTAGTGTCTGCTAAGGCGGGCATAAACATAGAAGCAATTATACAGCAAGTTATAGAGTTAACACCGCCACCGGTTGGTGATGAGAACGCGCCGCTTAAAGCACTTATATTCGATAGTTTTTACGACTCTCATAAGGGTGCGATATCTTTTATTCGCGTAATGGACGGCACGCTTAAACTGGGTCAGAAAATAAAAATGTTCTCTAACAACAAAGCATACAGCGTTGTTGAAGTGGGCGTGTTTACACCAAAGATGACCTCGCGCGAGTATTTAAAGCCGGGCGATGTTGGCTATATGTCTGCTAGTATAAAAAATGTTGCAGACACTCAAGTTGGCGATACAATCACGTGTGCGGCGAACCCAGCGCGCGAGGCTTTGCCCGGCTATAAAAAGGCTTTGCCAATGGTTTTTTGCGGTATATACCCAATAGACGGCGCTAGGTTTGGCGATTTGCGCGACGCTCTAGAAAAACTTCAACTAAACGACGCGGCAATCTTTTTCGAGCCAGACACATCTCAAGCCCTAGGCTTTGGCTTTAGAACGGGCTTTTTGGGTCTGTTGCATATGGAAGTTATTACAGAGCGACTAGAGCGAGAGTTCGATTTAGACTTAGTAGTTACAGCCCCTAGCGTATCTTACAACGTGACTACAAAAAAGGGCGAGAAACTTAAAATAGATAATCCGTCCAACCTGCCACCCTCAACCGAGATAGAGTATATGGAAGAGCCGATAGTTAAGGCGTTTATCTACACGCCACCAGACTATGTAGGTCACGTTATGAACCTTTGCGCAGAAAAGCGGGGCGAGCAGTTGGATATGCAGTTTTTAGATGCAAACAGAGTAAAACTTACTTACGAGATTCCGCTTAACGAAGTTGTGTACGACTTTTTCGACAAACTAAAGTCGCGTACGCGAGGCTATGCAAGCCTAGACTACGAGATTATCGGCTACAAGCAAAGCCAGTTAGTTAGGCTAGATATGCTTTTAAAGGGCGAGATTTGCGATGCGCTTAGTATTATTGTGCATAAAGATAAAGCGTACGAGCGGGGCAGGCTTATTGCCGAAAAACTAAGGGAAGTTATTCCGCGCCAGCAATTCGAAGTGCCAATTCAAGCGGTTATCGGCGCAAAAGTTATTGCCAGAGAAACAGTAAAGGCGCTTAGAAAGGACGTTTTAGCAAAGTGTTATGGCGGTGATATTACGCGTAAGCGCAAACTACTAGAAAAGCAAAAAGAGGGTAAGAAAAAAATGCGACAAGTAGGCTCTGTAGAAGTGCCGTCTGAAGCATTTATGAGCATACTAAAGTTCGACAAGTAAAAATTATGATGTCTATCTATGTGCATATACCATTTTGTAAAAGCAAGTGTGCCTATTGCGATTTTGTCTCAACAGCAGATACAAAGTGTAATGACGCAGATTTAGTAAACGATTATTTTGTGGCTTTGCTAGACGAAATTAAATTGTCTGCTACAGAGTTTGGGGCGCAAAAAAACACAAAAGGTAGTTCTGCAAAAATTCAGTCCCCAAAAGTTAACTCTATTTACTTTGGTGGCGGAACGCCAAGCGAGGTTTGCGTTAGTTATATCGGGCGCGTTTTGAAGCAAATTAAAAACACATTTGATGTTTGCCAAAACGCAGAAATCACGCTTGAGACCAACCCGTGCAGTTTAACTGCTAAAAAACTTACCGAGTATACTAACTTTGGCATAAACAGATTTTCTTTAGGCGTACAAAGTTTTTGCGATAACACCCTTAAGTTTTTAGGGCGAAGCCATAATTCAACTGACGCACTTAAAGCCTTGTCACTTTTAAAAAATGTGAGAGAGAGCACTGGTGCTAACTTTTCTGTAGACTATTTACTAGGCGTGCCAAAACAAACAAAATCTGATATAGACAGCCTTATAGATGTTGTAAAAGAGTATAACATTACGCACGTATCAGCATACGGGCTTAAAATAGAAAAGGGTACGCCCCTTTATAAAGCGCGCACGGGGATAAATGAAGACCACGCAGCAGACCTATACGAATACTTAGTAGAGCAACTTAATGATATTAAACTAAACCGCTACGAAGTATCCAACTTTGCGGTTAGTGGGTTTGAGAGCATACACAACCTAAACTACTGGAATTATGGCAATTTTTTAGGCTTTGGCGTATCTGCCGCGGGCTTTATAGATGGGGTGCATTACACAAACCCTAAAAAGTTAGATGCCTATATTGCCAAACTAAGCGACAAAAAGTTAGCAAGCAAAAAAACTAAAGCCCCCAAAAGCCAACAACAATTCGAATACATTATGCTCAATTTGCGTAAAGAAAAAGGCTTTAACTATACAGACTTTAACAAGCGTTTTGGCTCAGACTTTGTTAAAACTTATAACACCGCCCTAAACGAACTATCAAACAAAAATTTAATTATACTAACAGAAAACTGCGTTAGGGTTAGCCCAAACAAATTTTATATGCTAAACACAATTATACTAGAGTTTTTGTAAGTAATTTTTATAACACCAAAAGTTTTTACAAGATTAAAATATTCTAGTAAACACCTGTAAGTTTTATTATACCACAAGTTTTTACAGACTTTAAACTACAGCGCTAAGGCGGCACAAGGAGCAGATAAATTATGAGTGAAGTTGTAATAGAAATGCCAAAAGAGGCAATCGAGATATTAAGTCGCGACCCTGTTATGAAAGGGCTAATTGATAGGTTTGGCGCGCAAACTATCAGAAAGCGCGGACAACCTTTTGCCGAGTTGGTGCGCTCTATAATCTCACAACAACTATCAACCAAAGCGGCGGCAAAAATATGGGAGCGGGTTAAAAACTTGCTGAGTGATGTTAATCCTAAAAATATACTTGAAGCGCGCGAGAACGACTTACGCCGTGCAGGCTTATCAGCAAGCAAGGTTAAGTATGTAAAGGCGCTTGCAGAGGCTGCCTTTAGTGGCGAGATAGACTTTGCTATTATAGACACGCTTGATGACAGCGAGATTATAGAAAAACTAACAAAAATTAAGGGCATAGGAGAGTGGACAGCGCAAATGTTTTTGATGTTTTGCTTAGGCAGAGAAGATGTTTTTCCAGTAGGCGACTTGGTTATTCAAAAAGCAATGATGCGCATTTACGGCTACGCAGTAACGCGCCCGGGAATTGGGCATATTGTAAGGCTAGACCCAGCCAGCAGATTTTTACGGTTCGAAGCGCTAGATATAGCAGAGAATTGGCGCCCATACAGAACCTACGCGAGTATTTACCTTTGGCGCAGTATGGGTTAGGGTTGAAGGCTTATGTGTGTCGCAATGTTCAATTTATTTTAATATGAAACATTTTATAGATACAGAAAATATTACACGGGCAGAGTTAGAAAGGCTTTTTGAAATTGCCTTTAAAATAGAAAATTCTAAGCCCGAGAAATTTAGCAACAAACTAAATGGCAAGGTTATATCCACGCTTTTTTTCGAGCCATCTACGCGCACGCGCTTAAGTTTTGAAAGCGCGGTTTATAAATTGGGCGGGCGGGTAATATCTACAGAAAACGCAGGCACAAGTTCTAGTTCGCAAAAGTGCGAAACGCTAGAAGATGCCATTAAAGTTATAAGTGGCTATGCAGATGCAATTATTATTCGCCACCCAGATAACGACTCTAGCTCTCGCGCAGCAAGTGTGTCTAGCGTGCCAATTATAAATGCAGGAAGCGGAAGTTACGCTCACCCAACCCAAAGTCTGCTAGACGCTTTTACAATTGTAAAGAGTAGAGGTGTGGGTAGGTCTGTGGTTAGAAATACGGCTAGCGCTGGTGGGCTTAAAGGGCAAAGCAAAGCAATAGGTTCAAATAATCTAACGCTCGACAACCTAAAAATTTGCTTTATAGGCGACTTGAAGTATGGCAGAACAGCAAACTCATTAATCAAGTTGCTAGCGCTTTACAGCGGTATAGAAGTTTACTTACTTGCCCCACAGCAAATGTGCCTTACAGATGATGTATACGCATTAATGGACAGTAAGGGTATAGCATACAAAAACTGCAAAAGTTTCGATTGCCTGCCAAAAGATATAGATGTATTATACCAAACCCGAATTCAATCAGAGCGCGCACGTGACTTGAAAGTAGACACTAAAGCCTTAAAAATCACAAAAGCCGTGCTAGATAAATTTAGCCAAAACACGATAGTTATGCACCCACTACCGCGCGTAGATGAGATTTGCACAGATGTAGACACAGATAAAAGAGCCGTGTATTTTCAGCAAGCCCACAACGGCGTCCCAACAAGAATGGCGGTGTTACTGACTTTGTTGGGTGAAAACTTTTAAAAGAGTTTTCCCCCAAACCCCCTTTCAAAATTTTTCAGGTGTTAGTCTTTAACAAAAAAAAGTAGAGGCGGGCTTTGTTGGGAAGTCTCTCAATCAAAAAAATATGAAAAAATACCTAATCAAAAATGGGTTAATTATAGACCCACGAAACAACAGGCAAGAAGTTGGCAGCATCTACATAGAAAATGGGGTTATCAGCCCCGTGCCTAAAAACGCTGATAAAGCTAAAGATATAGAAATTATAGAAGCGGGCGGTATGTGGGTTACGCCCGGCTTTATAGATTTACACGTGCATTTCAGAGAGCCGGGTCAGACGCAAAAAGAAGATATCCTAACGGGCTTACTAGCAAGCGTTGCGGGCGGCTTCACCACAGTTTGCACAATGCCAAACACAAACCCGGTAGTAGACAGCGTAGATGCTATAAAATTTCAACTCGAAAAAGCAAACGAAGCAAGTTCGGGCGCTACACCCACGCCTACAGCCACGCCAACCACCCCTACACCAACCCGTACAAGCGATAACATAAAAATTTTAAAGCCCCTAGCAAAACTTCTACCAGTAAGCGCAATTACAAAAGGGCTAGAAGGGCAAACACTTGTAGACATAGAGGCTAACAAAAAAGCGGGCGCGGTAGCCTTCACGGACGATGGCAAAACTATAAAGTGCGAAAAATTAAAAGAGCAATCTTTCAAAATTGCTGCTAAACTTAATGTTCCCATTTTTGCACATTGCGAAGACTTAAGCCTAGTAGATGGCGGTCAAGTCGCGCCAGATGCTGCAAAGCGATTTGGTCTAAAGCCAATAAGTAACGAGAGCGAGTATACAATTGTAAAGCGCGATATAGAGCTAGCCTTAAAGCATAACGCAAGGCTTCACATATGCCACATAAGCACTAAAGAGAG